>JAVCCU010000023.1 GCA_030765335.1 Candidatus Kaelpia aquatica
GAAACCTCTGATATCTCTACAAAATTCTCCCTAAATTTGTTTGCATAATTAAAATATGTTATATTTATAACTAAGGGGAAGAAAAAACATGTTTAGTAACTTAAGAAAATTAGTAATCTTTATTTTAATATTATTTCAGGTTCATATTCTTTTTGGAACACCTGATTTTAACTCCAATATTCTAAGAAGACAGAGAGATGTCACATTTCCTCTCCTAACAGCCGAGGAATTAGTGGCTGCAGTTGATGAGTGGTCAGGCTACGATTGGATACCTGAGCCTAACCCCTGGCGTCGTATAGGCGCCATAAGCACTTTAAGGGGGCAAACTATTGGAGAGAATGAGGTTTTCAAAATCTATAGAAACGATTCCGGATTCATGACTTTTTACAAACATCTATTCATAAAACTCCTGGATGATTATTGTGTAAGTAGCGGTAGATATACACATCCGCACATTAGCCCTCCATTAGCTACTTTTGAAACAGATAATAAAAAAGGCTACTATCATATTTACGCTGAAGGATATGAAGGTTTTGAATGGTTCGAAGATGGGGATGCCCAACGCTTGGATGAGTGGCCTCTTTTTTCTTACCATATGGATTTAGCTGGATTCGATATGCACTATGATTTAGTAGATGATGATAATGCTGATCATAATGTTATAGTGGCTGGATCAATATTATGGACAAGAATAGATTTCGATGGCAGAAGTTGTCCTAATAATTCAGCTAAGACAGCACAGTTCTTAGAAGAACATGCCCAATCTTTACAAGCTGTTTTGGGGGATGATAAATACAGGCTTCTTGAATTAGCTTATAGAGGATATGGAGATGGTGATGCTGTAACGGAATCTGAAATGGTAGAATTTAACGCTCTTCTTGCCCAGTATCAGCGTGAAGCCTTAAGAAATTATTTTCCCGATATCTGATAATATTCAGCGAAGTAAAAATCTGTGCCCAAAAAGTGTCCAGAATAGGTGGCAATACATGGTAATAGACGGTAATAGGTGGTAATACAGGTGAGTCACTAACTAACTGATTTTAAAGGGCATTTTACGTAAACTGCTGAATTGATTGAAGACAAGAGAAAGTATATATTCAATAAAACAATCTATTAATTCAATTAAAAGCAATGAGAGATGATTCTAAGAAAATAATTAAAACTTTGAGTCAAAAGTAATCCTGTTAAAAACTACACATCTCAACAGCTATAATCCTCTGGCTTTGCTTCTCTGGCCATTAAATCAGAGACTGCCTCATAGGGCTCTTTATTATTATAAAGCACTTGATAAACCTGTTCTGCGATAGGCATCTCTATCTTGCTGTTTTTGGTAAAGCTATGTAGTGCTTTAACTGTATATATTCCCTCTGCTACAGTATTCTTACTCTTTAATACATCGCCTAACTTAACGCCCCTACCTATCTCTTCCCCTAGCGTCCTATTCCTGCTCTTTAAGCTAAACGATGTGGTTACCATATCACCTAATCCGCTTAAACCAAACAGGGTCTCTGCTAGAGCACCTTGACTTTTGCCGAATCTAACCATCTCTGCCAACCCGCGAGACAACAAGGCTGCTTTTGTATTAGCTCCAAATCCAAGTCCATCGCATATCCCTGCTGCTATAGCAATAACATTCTTTAAAGCACCTCCTAACTCAAGCCCTACAATGTCACTACTCGTATAGACCCTAAAATAAGTAGTAAAGAATAATTCCTGCACTATTTTAGCAACACAGTCATCCTCTGAAGCAACAACAACGCTGGAGGGGCTCCTTCTAGCAACTTCATATGCTATAGCCGGCCCAGAAAGAACTGACATTTTGACCTTGCCTAATTCCTCGCAGATTATTTCAGAAACACGCTTGAAACTCTCCTGTTCTATACCTTTTGCAAGACTAACAAAGATAACATCCTCCCTAAACCCAGAGAGCCTACTCAAAACAGCTCTTATGTATATAGATGGGATGGCCAAAACTATAATCTCTTTGTCTGATACTGCTAGGTTTAAATCTGAAGTAATGTTTATCTCTTGAGGAATTTTAATTCCGGGGAAAAACATCTTATTCTCTCTCTCTTTATCTAGAATCAAAGCATGACCAGCGTCATAACTCCAAAGAGTAATTTGATGACCTTTCTGCTGCAACAAAATTGCCACCGTCGTTCCCCAGCCGCCATCTCCCAATATGCCGATACCACTCATCGTCTCTATGTTTTTTGATATTTGATATTGTTAAAATGCCCCTTCTCTATTGATCTGAGAAGATTCAAGAGGGGTCTCTTTTAAAACTTTTTTATGCAGAACCTCATATTTAGAACCAACTATAATAAACTCCAAAAACCTCATACTTTTAAAGGGGGTGAATAATAATTTTGTCTCATTGTCAATGGGCTTCTCAATTATTCTTCCATCCTCGACAACCTTCATGAAAATTCTACCTGTCACCAGAACTCCACTATTATTTTCATCTATAGCACTACCTCGAATAATAATAACAGGATCATCTTTAAAATTTTTCTCTAATACTATGCGAACCTTGCTCTCTTTAAAATTCATTTATCCTCAATAGAATCCTGCTCAAAATCACCAAGTGAATCCATCATTTGAAGTCTATCCCTTGATAATTTAAGATACTTGTTAGCATCCTTATAGTTCGGTTTTAAATCCAGCACCTCCAAGAAAAACTGGATACTCTTCCCATAAATATCTTTTTTAAAATAATCCAAACCAAGCTGATATTTTTCTTCAACTTTACTTAAAAGGATCGGTTCCCTTATCTTCTCCAAGCATGATTCCATCTTTTTTTTGGATATCTTCTGATATTTAGAGTCTAATTGAGATAAGAATCCGAATTTATCCAGAGCCTTATCATACTCCTTATCTTTGTATAATCTAACCGCCTCTTGATATAATCCTCTTATCTCTTTCTCTGTTAAGATCTTCTCTCCTAAAGCATCTTCTCCAACAGTTGTTTTTAATTCAGTCTCTACTACAGCTTCACTCCCGGCTATACCCTTCCTCTTATACGCCATCTCTAAGTATCGATATGCATTCTCATGAGTAGGATCAGCCATTAAAACCTTCTCAAAAAGATGTATAGCTTCATTATAATTAGCCTCATTATAACTTTTAACACCACTTGTATACAATGAGTCCGGCTCTTTTTCTATCTTAGCCTTATAAGGCTGCACCTCTTTGGATCTAAGAACATCTTTTATTTTGGAAATATTTTTTTCCGCCTTTTTATTAGTAGAATCCAACTCTAAGACTTTCGTAAAGCAGTCCAATGCCTCTTGGTTTTCGCCTCTAATTAAATATTTCTTTCCTGCAGAGAGCAGCTCCGCAACCTCTTTTCTATTATACCGCTGAATACCATTCTGACACCTTTCGACCATCTGGCGAGCGGATTTATTGTTAGAATCAATTGTAAGAATATCGTTATATTTTATCTGGGCCGACTCATACTCTTTATCAGCATAGAGACTATTGGCTTCCTCCCAGATATTTTTTAAATCCTGCTCTTGTTTTATGGCTCCAGCTGTCAAAGTAACATAATTCTGAATCTCTTTATTATCAGAATCTAATTCTAATAACTCATCCAATACAATCTTTGCTTTTTGAAACTTTTCTTCATCATAAAGAGCTTTCGCCTTAACTAAATCGTCTTTAATCTTCTCTTCCTCTTCAAGAGATCTTATGCTCTCATAGATATCTTCTACGCTCTTTTTTGCTTCTTTATTATCAGGGTCTAACTGAAGTACATCATAATAGTCCTCTAAAGCCTGATGATACTCTCTCTCTTTAAAAGACTTCTTGGCTCTAAGAAGAAGAGCAGGTACTCTCTCGCTCAGCAGCTCTATCTTCTCTTCAGACTTTTTAAGCATGTCAACCGCCATCCCATCTCTTGGATCCTCTGCTAATATGCGAGCATATCTATCCTTTGCCTGCTGATATTCTCCCTCCGCATAAAAACTATTGGCCTCTCTCCAAAGAGACATCAAGTATATATCTCTCTCTTTGACCTTCTCTGCTTCCTCTATCTCTTTCTGCTTAATCTTCTCTTCCGCTTTTATCCTTAGATCCTTAGCCCTCTCTTCCTCTTCATCTATTTCTAAGATCTCATTAGCTTTTAAGATAATAGATTCATAATCATCATCAAGCATCAACTTACCTATATCGCTATACAGCTCATCTATCCTTTTTTTTTGAATCTCTTCTTCTCCCTCAAGGTTGAGAATATGAGGGGTAACAAATATGAGAAGCTCTGAACTGGATTCACTTTCCCCTTCATAGGAAAAGAGTTTACCTAAAAGAGGAATGCTACCCAATAAAGGTACTTTAGTCATAGACTTCACCTTTTCAGTGCTAATAAGCCCGCCTATTACAATAGTCTCGCCATTTTTAATAGTAACTTTTGTAGTAGCAGTCTTAGAACTTATTATGGGAAGCTCAAATCCAGTATCTCCAACACTAATAGTAGCCCCCACAGTACCGACTGTCGGCTCTATGGTCATCGTTATATAATCATCGCTTGCAATAAAAGGAGTGACATTGAGCGTAATGCCGATATCTTTATATTCATAGCCAGATACTGTCAGTTCTCCAGTATCAGTACTAACTTCATAAGTAGGAAGAGGATATTCTGTTGTAACACCCATTGTAGCCAGCTTATTGTTCAATGTTGCAACTTGAGGATTAGAGATAACCTTAGTATTGCCGTCAGTCAACAGAGCTTGTAAGACTGCTTTAAATTGCGTAAAATCCAGTGTTCCAAATGTATATAGATCACTATCAGCCGCAGGAAAACCGGCCAAATTTGTCCTAGAAGCTGCTGCCGTACCAATCTGAGCATCCTCATTACCAAGAGCAAACTTAGGATCCACAACATTAAAGGGAAAAGTATGCGGTCTCGCTGCACCCCTAACAGTTACCGTAGTCCCCCATTCTATACCAAGGTTTTTTGAAGTATCCAGCGTAGTCTCGACAAACTTTGCCTCTATTAAAACCTGCCTTCCTTTTACATCAACATTTTCAATAAAACTTTTAATCATATTCAAGTTATCAAGGCTATCAGTTACCATAATTGAGTTAGTTGCCTCATCAATTACAATCTTACCTTCAGAGCCAAGGAGAGAAGTTGTATTCTCTGAAACATCTTGAGCCGAAACATTATGAAGCTTAAAAGTCTTGACAAGAGAAGGCTTTGCTTTAACGCGGATCACATTATCTATCTCAATCATAGTATAATTCTGAGAATCAAGAATCTGACCTAAGGCCTGCTTTATGGTGATATTGCCAAGACTTGCAGTGACAACACCTTCAACATCTTTATCGGCTATAATATTAAGTCCATACTCACGGGCAAAATATCTTATAATATCTTTAATGTCAGCATTTCTAAACTCAATGTTATATAAATTGTCGGCTTTCTGCTCAATCTTTATATTCTTGGTAAGCTTATCAGATACGCCCTCATCATCCATTAATCCAGGGGCTGCCTGAACATTTAAAATAAAAGGGGGTATTAACAATGAAAGTAGAGATAAAAAACATATTGTATTTCTAATCATTCTGTCCCTCCAAGCAATTGCTCAATTATACCATCGGTCCATTCTTGCCTGCTAACCTCCTCTTCCTCTTTGGCTTCTTCTTCCATATCCTCTTTAGGCTCTTTTGCTACAGCCAAAACATGTCTAAGCTTAAGCTCGTATTCACGTCTCTCTGTATTTAAGGTTACACTTAAAGGCCCTATCTTTTTCACGGTAAAGTTTCCCACTAAATCACCTTCGCTGTAAAACTCAGAGTTAATTATAGCTAATTTTTTTTCTCCGTATATAATCCCAGAAAGATTGAGCTTCTCTAAAGGAATAATTTTTTGCCCTTTCTCTTGAGTAGGTTTAATTCCAAGTATTTTCATTTCTTCTTCAGATGTTAAAAAAGGATTTCTTAATCTTGGTTCCTTTTCTTGAGAATGAACCTCTTTAAAAGAATACAGTAATAGTAAAAATATTAAAACAAAAAAAGTATTTTTTATCATCGGCCTAAAATTTTTTCTAATTTTTGCATATCCATCCAACTATACTCTCTCCATTTATTTATTGGATTACGCCTGGCTCTAGGAAAAAAATTCTTATTCTCATACCTAAATAGTGTCTGCTTAGATATGCCGAGATAATCGGCAACCTCTCTTGCTGAGTAAAATTTCTTTTCTCCGTTAGCAATCATTTGTCCCTACTTAATATGTTTTAATACTACTTGATATATTTTGATATATCCTAATGGCTTTGTCAAGAGAAAAATTAGATACTAAGGTAGGCTTTTGATTCTAGGTAATTCTTAACATAATCTAACACTGCCGAATCAAAATCGCAGCATTCCCCGCTATAGCCGGCACTGTTAATCTTTGAGGTATCAGCCTGGGTAAAATACTGGTACTGTTCTTTTAGTTCCTGAGGCATATCAACATATTTTATATCGGGCTCTAGATTTAAAGCCCTGAAGACAGCTTCAACAAGCTGATTGAAAGAGTGCGCTTCTCCTGTACCAATATTATAAATACCTCCCAAATATCTATTCTCAAAGAAAAAAAGACTCATCTTAACCGCATCTTTTAGGTAAATAAAATCTCTCATCTGTTCACCGTCTATAACTTCATCCTTATAAGATTTAAACAATCTCACTTCACCTCTCTCTTTAATCTGCTCATAAGCCTTAATAATAAAACTTCTCATCTGGCCCTTATGATATTCATTAGGACCATAGACATTAAAATATTTAAGCCCTACCATTTTTTCCAAAACTTTATTATGTTTTGCCCAGATATCAAACCACTGCTTAGAGTATCCATAGTAGTTTAAAGGCTTAAGGCCAAATAGATCCTCTTCGTTATCACTAAAACCTAAAGAGCCATCGCCATAAGTAGCTGCGGATGATGCGTATATAAATCTAATTTCGTTTCTAAGAGCGAAGCTTGCTAAATCCCTGCTATAGTTATAGTTGTTCTCAATTAAATAACCTAGGTCTTTTTCTGTCGTAGAACTGCAAGCGCCAAGATGGAATATAGTATCTATATTGCTAGAACCAAAATTATTACTTAAAATTCTGGCCAGAAAATCTCTCTTATCGATCAATTCATCGAATTTTAAATTGGCTAAATTCTTCTGCCCCTCATTCTCCCCTAACTCATCGACAATAATAATATCTTCTAACCCTTTTTTGTTTAAAGCCCATACTATTCCGCTGCCGATAAAACCACAGCCGCCTGTTACAATTATTTTATCTCTCATCTAATGACTCACTCTATTAACCAGATCAGATATTCTAGAAGCAAACTTTATGCAGTTATCTTCAACTCTCTTATCTGGAGAGCCAATACTTACCACGCCATAATGGTCGCCTTTAGGATCGCCCTGAACTATCATGCCGTGAATTAACATCGCATTTATGATATCTAAAACTGTCGTCTCATTACCCCCTGCTATATTTGCAGCTGAAGAGAATGCAGCTCCAACCTTGCCATCCAACTGGCCATGAAACTTTACACTCCTATCAAAGACCTGCTTTACTTCTGCTGCCATAGAGCCGTAGTAAGTCGGAGAGCCCACAATGATAGCATCATATTTTAAAAGCTGATCCACTTCTATATCTGAAGTGATTCTTAAATCACAATCCATACTTTTAGATAACTCCGCTGCAATTAATTTGGCCATCTTCTCGGTATTACCTGTTTTAGAACAATAGAGAACTAAAGCTTTCGCCATCTCTAACCTCCTTTTTGATTAAGGATTGTCAAAATACTGTCCTTCGTTAAATAGCGGCCGCAAGAAAATTTTTCACCTTCAGAGCAATACCCCAACGAGGCACATCTGGCATCAACATCCTTAAATAAGGCGGGTAGATTATCTTGGCATATTTTAAGCATCTCTTGAGCAAGAGCTCTTATCTCCCATTGAGCCCGAGTACACAGTCTGAGCTTAAAGAAATGTATTAACTCTCTTAAATTCATTGAGATCACTATCTTTGTCTCACAAGCTCCGGGAAGAACAAACCTCACATCCTGATTAGCTTCCTCGCCAGATAACCCCTCCTTTTTAAGGAGATCCAGCATCTTATTGTAAGAACTCTGAATACCAAACAGCAAGTCTTCAAATATCTTTTTAATCTCAGGATTGCTCTTTATAGAATCAGGTACTATATAATCAAAATCCCGCTCTCTCACATAGCGCTGACTCTGCTGAGAAAAAGAAGCCATTCTATGCCTCACAAGCTGATGCGAACATACTCGAGAGATACCCTCTATCGCAAAAGTAAAACTCGCATGCTCTAAGGGGCTCTCATGACCTGAGACTAATATCTTTTCAATAAAGTTCTCGATCTTCTCATTATCCTCAACATCATCAAAGATATCTCCTGTAGCATTGCTGCTATAACATTGACGGGCAGCTGAATAGATAACTTTAAGCGCTGCTGGTGTCTGAGCTAGCAATTTAACTTTTAGCTTAGATTCTGCCATACTACTTTGTCTCTATCTGTCTCAAGAGAGCATCTTCAGCAAATATTGGGACCTCAGCCCGAAGAGCCAAGGCTACTGAGTCAGAAGGCCTGGCATCTATCTCTATTACTTCACCATCCTCACGTTCTATTATAATCTTGGCATAGAATATGCTGTTCTCAAGCCTCTCCACTACTATCTTATCCAGCCTTCCTTTAAGTCTTCTTATAATATTATTTAAAAGATCATGAGTAAGAGGTCGAGGCGAGTTAAATCCGCTCACCTTCATCTTTATAGCGCTAGCCTCTATTATACCTATCACAATTGGAAGCAGTCTCTCGCCGTCCTTCTCTTTTAAAACTATTACCTGCTCTCCACGATGTTCGTCTATCCTAATCCTCACTAAATCCATCTCTATAAGTTCTTTCATATTCAAATCCTTAAATAATATGTCTAAGATCTGTAATCACGGATAAAATTCTCAATAGACCTATCATATGTCTTCTCTTCACTGCTGTTAAAATAACAGGCTGGGAGCTCCCCCCTATCCCTGTGATACTTTATGCATTCACAGCAGATACCTTTCTTGCTGCAGCTAGAGTAACTGCAATTACAGAATTTCATATTCTGATCTTTTTTACATTCCATAGCAATATCTATTTATGAATTTTAACCTCTATAAAAATGTGTGTCAAGCGAGGACTAATTAGTCTCCAGCGCTATAAGACTGTGAAAAACTAAAAGGATGTTCAGGGAAAGCCTTACAGGTAAATACCACAAATATAGCTTTGTCATTATCCAGATTGTTGTTTATGAAGGAAAGCTTCCCGTCCCAGCAGTGAAGGTCTCTGTATATAGTAAATTCCTGACGTTCAAAAGATGAGCTTTGGAATTCATACCTCTGATAGACCCTGAATTTCCACTTCTCATTTATTCTATAATTAAAATCAGTTGTGAACTGAGCTGATGTATCTCTCTCATATCTATCTCCCAAAGATAACTGCCATCTATCTTTGTCTATAACCACATCAAAGCTGGCAGTATTTAATCTGCCAGATTTTATATCATAATTATAATCATTCTCGAAACGGAACCAATCTCCAGGCCTGTAATCAAGTTCTAATTTAGCTTCACCCCACCTGCTTCCCTCAGCAATAGAACAATCATAATAAGCAGAGATATCAGCCTGAAATAGATCTCTCTTTTTAATATCTTCATCAACCTCTGACTTTGTCTGCCACAGATTCTCTAGAGTGAGGGTTATCCTGCTCTTTCTCTCTACCTCATCCACTTCATCAAACTGTATTAGATCTGCTCTGGATATTGTAGGCTCGGTTATATACTCATAATTAAATATCGGTGTAACAACATGCCTCACGGAATCAACTTGTGTAAAAAGAAAATTTCCGGAAGCAGGGTTGAAAACTTTATAGAACCTCATTGAACTATCGAATCCAGCATAGAGATTTCCTCTTAAGATATGCTCCTTACCGCTAACCTTTTTAGAGTAGAATGTCTCTCTCACGCCCAGGTAAGGACTAAAATTAAGAAAGCCTAAATACTTCTTTACGTGGCTTAACTCATTGTAGGTGTCAAACCTCCAAACATCATAATCAATATCTGAGTCAGCATATTTTTTTGTCAAATTAGAGAAGAAAGTATTAGAGCTGTAATAATAATTTGTCTTCTTAATCCTGAGGTCGTTGACATCAACCCCCAACTCAGGAAGCCTCTCAACTTCGGTTAAAAAATGATTTGCCCGTTTTTTTATGTTTAGACTGAGATTAGCATTAGAATATCTTCTTATCATGTAGAGATAGGTCTCTGGATCTGAATCCTCGTCGTGCTCTCTCTCAAAATAATCTTTCAGAAAATCTATATCGCTGATCTTATTATACTCTGCATATATTGAGGTCCTATCGTCCGGATTCCAGCTATGCCTAAGGCTTACTCTAAACCTATCATTATCTTGATAAGCAGAGTCCTTTTCATTCATATAGTAATATTTAACAACACCATCTCCGACAGGACTCTTATACTGATGTTCCACACCGTGGGCAATACCTTTTTTCTCCCGATAATCCAGTCTCAGGAGACCTTCGTTCTCATCATCAAGAGAATACCTATATGAGCCTAGGAGATACCAGCCCCATTTATCACTCTTCCCCGGTATAATCATAAAAGGAGCCTTCTTATCTTTTAAAGACTGTTTAAAATAAGGCAGATAAAATATAGGAGTATTGCGGACATAGAATACGACATGTTTTGCAATGATCTTATCTTCAGGAAATATTTTAATCGTCTTTGCCTCTAACTTATAATGAGGATCTTCTAAGTCGCATGTTGTCATATAGGCTTGCTTAACTAAATATTTAGACTCCTCATACTCTTGAGCTTCTAGACCCTTGCCGTACCAAGGTCCGTAATCTTTAAAAGTCGGCTCTATAATCTTACCTTCATTGTTCTTAAAAGAATAACTTATCTCCTCGGCATAAAAGACAGCATCATCTTTTAAAAATTTCACATCTCCCTGAGCCAGGGCTTTCTCTTCATCAAGCCAGACAGTTATCTTGTCTGCATACAGCTTCATCCCTTTAGATATTACCTCTACATTACCTTCTCCCACCATAACCTGCCTCGTAGGATCATACTCAACCTTATCACCATTGACAGTCACTGGACTCTTTGGCTTGACCTCATCAGATAAACCAATCCTCGCTAAAAACGGCAGCAATAAAAGGAGGGTGACTATAAAACCAATCTGCTTTGAATCTATCTGTTCTGATTTAAAAAACATAAATATCTCTACAGTTTAAAAAATAATTAGGCTTTAACTTTCTTAACTTTTTCCCAATCCTTCAAGAACCGCTCTATACCGATATCAGTAAGAGGATGATTGAAGAGCTTATTTAAAACGCTAAAAGGTAGGGTTACAATATCGGCACCTATTAAGGCGGCCTCTACGACATGTATCGGATGCCTTACACTTGCTACAATTATTTCAGTATTGAAATCGTAATTACCATATATATCTTTTATAGCTTCCACCAGCCCCATCCCATGAGAACTTATATCATCAAGCCTGCCTATAAAAGGACTGACATAGTTAGCTCCGGCTTTAGCAGCAAGTAATGCCTGAGCAGGAGAGAAACAGAGCGTAGCATTAGACTTAATACCCTCAGCATTTAATATCTTTACGGTTTTCAAACCTTCTTTTGTGAGGGGAACTTTTATAACAACATTTTCACCGTACTGGCTAAGCTCTCTAGCCTCCTTAATCATGCCATTAGAATCCTCAGCTATAACCTCAAGAGAGACAGGTCCGGATACAATTCCTACAATCTCTGCTGCAATCTCATTAAAAGAACTGCCCTCTTTTGAAACCAACGTAGGGTTGGTAGTCACTCCGTCCAATACCCCCCAACTATAAGCCTCTCTAATCTCATCTATATTTGCAGTATCTAAGAAAAATTTCATCTGGTCTCCTTTATATTAAATTATCTCTGCCCAAAAGCCCTGCCCCTATAACCCCGGATCTATCTTTAAAACGAGCTTTAACTATTTTAACACTCTTTGCCTGAATGTCCATAGCTTGCTCTTTAAGGTAACCCCTTAACGGTTTAAAGAGACTCTCTCCTGCATTAGATACCCCGCCTCCGATTACAATCTTCTCCAGGTTCAAAACATTGACAACTCCAACTAAAGCCTGGGTCAATTTAGAGGCTGCATAGTCCCAAAATTCGATCGAAAACTTATCCCCTAAAATAGCAGCGCGAGTAACATCTTCGAGTTTTAACTCAGTAAAATCTATCTTATTTAAAATACTCTTACTATATTTAAGTCGCCTCTTAAGATAACCAATTAACCTTCTATTACCAACATAGCTCTCTAAACATCCTCTATTACCGCAACTGCACTTAGGACCTTTAGTGCTCAACTGTATGTGGCCAACTTCAGCGACAGCATTATTACATCCTCGATAGACCTCTCCATTTAATATTAAGCCTCCACCAACACCTGTACCTAAAGCAACCATCAGCATATTGCTGCAACCCTTGCCGGAGCCAAAGTGATACTCCGCAAGAGCAGCCAGATTAACATCATTATCAATGAAGATAGGGACACCAACAGCCTCCACTAACATCTTTTTAAAATCAACATCATCCCAGTTGACTAAATTAGTAAGAGAATGAATATAGCCTCTCTCGTAGTCTATAAGTCCGGGTAATCCGCAAGCTAAAGATTTAATATGATATTTCTTTGACAAAACTTCAAAACGATCTTTGATTATTAAGATTACATCTCCAGGAGTTATCTCTCCGTTTAAAGCATATGTATTAAAATCTAGGAACTTCAATTCACGATCGAATAATCCTATTTTTAAATTAGTACCGCCAATATCCACTCCCATATAAGAACTTTTCATAATTTTTAAAGTAACTCGATTTATTTGATTGAGCTATAAGCTATCGCCCTGTTTCTCCCTTTTCTCTTAGCATAGTAAAGCGCCATATCGGCTTTCTCTACCAGCTCTATATAGTTCTTGGCATCTTCGATTAGAGAAGAGAGGCCTATCGATACTGTAATATTTAGAACCTCATCATAAGCATGAAATACATATTTTTCAACTGCTTTTCTTATACGCTCCGATACCTCTATACCATTATCCAAACTTGTATCCGGCAGAAAGATGCAGAACTCCTCGCCTCCATATCTGCCTACAATATCTATCTCACGCACATTCTGCTGAACTATCTTTGCAGTCTCTCTTAACACTACATCTCCAACAAGATGGCCAAAGGTATCATTGCAATTTTTAAATCTATCCAGATCAAGCATTAAGAAGCAGGCATCCCCTTTTTTTTCTTTGATTCTATCTAACTCTTCCCAACAAACATCCTGGAAATGTCTTCTCACAAAAACCTGAGTCAATTCATCTGTAATAGCAAGCTCTTGAACTTCACTATAAAGCTTGAGCTTTCTTAAAGTGAGAGAGAGAAACCCAGAGAGCGTATGAGCAAGATCAATCTTCTCCTCTGCTAAATCTTCAAATGCTAGGATACCTTTAACTTTGCCCTCTAAGATAATAGGAATAAGATACATCTTATTACTCAAATTGCTCTGTCCTAATTTTGCAAATAAGGGATTTAATTCCTCGCCATCGTAGAACCCAGGCTCTTCCTCGATCAATATCTTCTCAAAATCCAATATGTCTCTATAATTTATATTCTCTTTTAACTCATAACTATTACGTTTAGGATGTATGAAAACACTGTAGCTCTTCTCTCCCTCAAATACCAAGAGAGCGAGAAAATTAAAATTAAAGCTTCCCTTAACAATGTTGGCAATAACCGGCGGCAGCTGCTGAAGATACATAACCCTTGTAAGCTCTTTACTTATTTCAAAAAAACCTGTTATCTTTGCAACATCAAGCTGCAGTTGCTTGTTAACCTCATCCATCTCTGACAACTTATCTTCGCTCTTAGCAAATTGCAACTCCATGCTTTTATGCTCAGAGCTTAGACTCTGAAACTCTTCTTTAACTATACCCCTGTTAATAAAATCAATTAAAGAGAGTGAGAGATAGAGGGCCAGCCAAGAGAAGTAAGTCGCTATTTCTAGCTTCCTAAGGTATAAGATTAAGAAAAAAGAGATAACCGCAAATATGATCTTAAATCTAACACCTCTTTTGACTGTAAAGAGGACACCCAAAATTAGTAGAAAGAGAAACTCATTCATAGATTACTATGTTCTTACCGCTTCTTTTACCTTCATAGAGCCTGGCATCAGAGAGTTCTATTAAAGACTGAGCCTCTCTCTTGTCTTCAGGATATATAGCCAGCCCTATTGTGACTGTTATGTTTACAATCTGCCGCCTTATCTTTATATCGCTCTTCTCGATATTTTTCCGCATGCTCTCCGCTCTTTGAACCAGACTATCTCTATCATCTGAATTCAAGAGTACCAGAAACTCTTCTCCTCCGTAACGGCAGGCAAACTCATTTTTTTTCAACCCGGACTTAATCATCCAAGAGATGTTTTTAAGGACAAGGTCTCCGGCTATATGTCCATAACTATCATTGCAATTTTTAAAATCATCAATATCTATCATCAATAAGGCAAAATATTCCGGCGACTCTCTTTTTAATCTATTATCAAGCAGCCTTAAAAATTCCCTTCTAAGATAGAAACTGGTCAGGCTATCCTGGATCGCAAGCTCTTCCATCTTCTGAAAAAGATAGGCATTATCTATAGCTATAGCTGATAAAGCAGATATAATATCTAAGAGACGCAAGTCATCTACTGTAAACTCATCAACAGCATTGGAGTCTATTCTTAAAATACCTAAGAGCTTATCTCTGGATATAATAGGAGAAGAGAGAAGAGACCTAAACTCTCTACCGTAGGAAAAAACCTCTTCAGAATCAAACCTAAAATCCCTTAAAATATCGTTTATAAGCAGCGGTGTACGCTGCCTAAATACCCAATGCTCGCAAGGATCTCCAGTCTTTGCTTTTATCTTAATCTTGGGAGAGAGAATGCAAGAACTTGCAAGATTGAAGACATCCTTATTACTATCAAAAAGATATATCATAGATACCTCACCCTTAGAGATCACCTCTAAGGCCTTAGTAGAGATAACGCTCAACAGTTCTTGAAGGTCTAAATTTGCAATTATATCTTCAGAGAATGTTCTTAAGTGAGTGAATCTAAATATCTTCTTCTCCAATGCTTCATTTATCTTTACAAGATCTAGATATTGAGCATTGTTTACATTTACCTTTTCCTCAACCTCTTCCAGGCTAAGACTAATAGAATTCAACTTCTTCCGGACCTTTATTTTCAAATAGCTAAACCTAAAAACAAAGAATAAAAAGAAGAATAAAAAATACTGGATATAAGGCGAAGGGTACTTGATTGCAAAGAGAAACACCGTAAGAAATAGCATCTCTAAGAGATAGAAGATAAGCCCTATTTCCAGCTTGAAGAAGATAAAAAATGAAGCTGAAAAGACAATAAGCAGAAGGAATGGAAAATGAAACTTAAAATTCTGAAAAAATATTAAAAAGAACGAGAAGCCGGCTATCTGAGAGATAAAAATAAATAAAAGAAGTAAATTCTTTTTTATGCTGATACCGTTATTCATTAAAAAAATTTAAATGATGGTCTTCTCGGTATCTTTGTCAAAAAAATGTATATTGCTCATGTCAAAGACTACTTCAAGGTCTTGGCCAGCCTGAGCCTGCTCCTGGCCTCCAACTTTAGCAATAAAAGAAGCCTCTCCTATGTTAAGATATAGGTAGACTTCAGAGCCCATAGGCTCAACAACCTCCACGTTGACATGCACAACATTCTCAGGCGGTGCTTCAGATACAAAAAGCCTATCGTATATATCTTCCGGACGGATACCGAATATTAACTCCTTGTCCAAATAATCCTTAATATAGAACACCATATCATCCACTATTCTAACCTTAAAACTGCCGGAATCAAAATAGGTCCGGCTATCAATCCTAACTATTTTACCCTCAACAAAGTTCATCGGCGGAGTACCTATAAAGCCCGCAACGAATTTATTGTCCGGCTTATTGTATAGAACATGCGGATCTGCAATCTGCTGGATATAACCATCTTTCATTACAACGATCTTCTCTCCCAGCGTCATAGCCTCCACTTGATCATGGGTAACATATATCATCGTAGACTGCAGCTTCTTGTGCAGCTTGTTCAGCTCCGTTCTCATCTGGCCGCGCAATTTAGCATCAAGATTACTCAAAGGCTCATCAAATAGGAATACCAGAGGCTTTCTTACGATAGCTCTTCCAACAGCAACTCTCTGCTTCTCTCCGCCGGAGAGCTCCCTAGGTTTTCTCTTCAGCAAGTGTTTTATGCTTAAGATATCAGCTGCCTCATTTACCCTTCTATCTATCTCATCTTTAAGATAATTCCTTAACCTTAGGCCGAAAGACATATTCTCATATACTGTCATATGAGGATAGAGAGCATAATTCTGAAAAACCATAGCTATATCTCTATCCTTAGCCGAAATATCATTGACTATCTTATCGCCGATAGAGATCTCGCCTTCTGTAATCTCTTCTAAGCCGGCAATCATTCTAAGAGTGGTGGATTTACCACAGCCGGAAGGACCAAGAAGAACCGTAAACTCTCCGCTCTCAATGTTGAGAGAAAAATCGTTTACGGCTTTAATATCACCTGAATAGACCTTACTAACTTTATTGAGACTAACCTGTGGCATATCCAAAATATATACTTTATATCAACTCAATAGTCAAGAGGAAACTACATTATAGACCCAAAACAGCTTTTAATTTTCCTTGCTGCCGGAATAATTGAGGTAAAATAGAGTGGTTAGACTCAGACTGAGTGAATACTTATCCTGTAATACCTTTTGCGCTTTAAGATAACCTTCTCTGGATACTAAATCCTTCAAAAAATTCTCAAATGCCACCGTATACCTTCTTGTAGATGAAAGACCCTCTATATTTTCAGTAAATGTTTTAAGCGAACACTCATTATTAGCGCAAGTAAACCTACGCTTATTTAACTCAATCTCAACCTTTTTATCTTGATTAGGCTTATCTAGGATCAGCTGCTTTCTGTATTCATAGACTTTATTTGAGAGAGCACCGCAGTTAGGACAGACTGCATATTCTTTATTTTTTTCGACTATAACTTTAATACCTGAAGTTAAAAGCTTTACCTCTCTTCTCTTGATATCTTTTAGATTAAGGACGACCTTACCTTTTATGTTTTTCTCTCTTTTCATACTATGCCCTCTCCTCTAGTATAATATAAACCACATAATAACTACTTTGTCAAATTTCTTAATAAGTTTTTATTAAAAATAAGGTTAATACTGCCGAATTTTACTCTTTTTGGCTCTTATCGCAGCTATAGATCTCTTTCTCTGCAGCCATTAATACGATTAATATAATTGTTTTAATGGCTGCATTAGAAAAGAAAAAGCCCGCAGACCCCTCTACTGTATACCTCCAAAACCGCCGTGTTTTAAAATATATATTAGAGCTGAAAAAGAATCAAGAATTATTTAAATTTTGGGGGTAGATAAAGGATCAGCTGAATCTCTTGAATAACAAGGAGGCATTATGACCGCCAAAACCCAGAGAATTAGATAAAACTAAATTTAATTCGGATTTACGGGCTTCGTTGGGAACATAATCTAAATCACATTCCGAATCAGGGTATTCATAGTTGGTAGTTGGAGGTATAATACCGTCTCTTAAGGCTAGCACAACTGCAACTGCTTCAACTCCTCCTGCAGCACCAAGCAGATGGCCGATCATAGATTTAATTGAACTTACAGGCACACTGCCTGCATCTTTACCAAGCAATCTTTTTATAGCCTTAGTTTCCATCTTATCGTTAAGTTTAGTAGATGTACCATGGGCATTGATATAATTCAGATCCTCGATATTAACCCCAGCATCATCAAGGGCTTTCTTCATAGAATAGTATGCACCATCCCCTTCAGGATCCGGAGCTGTCTGGTGATATGCATCACAACTTGCTCCATAGCCGACAAATTCGGCATAGATATTAGCACCGCGATTCTTTGCATGCTGATACTCTTCTAAAACCAACATCCCTGCTCCTTCTCCCATAATAAAGCCATCCCTCTCATTATCAAAAGGTCTGGATGCATGGGCAGGATCATCGTTTCTAGTTGATAGCGCTTTAAGAGAGCAGAAACCTCCTAAGGCAAGATTTGTAATACAAGACTCTGTACCGCCTGAGACCATAATATCGGCATCTCCATACTGAATCATCCTCAGAGCACCTCCAAGAGAATGACTCCCAGAAGCGCAAGCCGTCACAACGCAGTGGTTAGGTCCTTTTAGCCCTAAAGCAATTGCAACCTGACCGGGAGCAATATTCACTATCATTAGAGGAATAAGGAAGGGTGTTATTCTACGAACACCTTTTTCCTGATATACTGTGACCTGATCCTCTACCAATTTGAGAGCCCCGATACCAGATCCTATAACAACACCAGCCTTATGTTCATCTATCTCCTCAATATTAAGGCCTGAATCTTTCCAAGCCTTTTGAGCTGCACAGACCGCAAACTGGGTAAAACGCTCCATCCTTCTCAGGTCTTTACCTGAGATATATTCACTAGGATCAAAATCCTTTACCTCTCCTGCAATACGTGATGTAAAAGCAGTTGCATCAATTTGAGTTATGGAAGAGATCCCATTCTTACCGCTAGTTATAGCTGACCAAAACTCTTCCACCTCATTGCCAAGAGGCGAGATAACACCTAAACCTGTAACTACGACTCGTCTTTTCATATTATTATAATGCTATGCCGAGCATTGCTCGGCATAATCATCGCTTCAAAAACTGGCTAAATTACTCCTCTGTACTTCCTGCTTTCTCTCCTATGTACTTAACAGCATCTGATACCATGCGGATCTTCTCAGCATCTTCATCCGGTATTTCAATACCAAACTCTTCCTCAAAAGCCATTACAAGCTCAACCGTATCAAGAGAATCAGCACCTAAATCATCTACAAAAGAGGCGTTATCTGTAATCTCATCCTCTTTAACATTTAACTGTTCTGAAATAATCTTCTTCACTTTTTCTGCTACTCCCATCTGACTCCTCCTTTCAATTATTAATAATAAGGTTAAATTTATATATCATATTCAATCAATTTAGTCAATATTTTATAAAATTAGGAGATCATACCCCCGTCTACAACTATAACTTGAGATGTAATATAATCGGAGAGATTTGAAGCCAAAAAGAGTGCTGCATTGGCAACATCATTCGGCTCCCCGAATCTCTTAAGAGCAATACTGTCCAGCATCTTGGCCTTTACTCCATCTCCTAAAGCATCGGTCATCTTAGTCCTTATAAAGCCAGGCGCTATTGCATTAACATTGATATTCCTTGGAGCAAACTCTTTAGCTAGAGACTTGGTAAGAGCAATAAGGCCGCCTTTAGAAGCTGCGTAGTTGGCTTGCCCCGCATTGCCGATTATACCTATGATAGAGGCTATATTTATTATCCTGCCGCCTCTATTCTTTATCATATGTTTAGATACAACCTTGCTGCAGTTAAAGGCTCCTTTTAAATTGACCTTTAAGACAAGATCCCAATCCTCTTCACTCATTCTAAGAAGAAGGTTGTCCCTTGTGATACCAGCATTATTTATAAGAATATCTATTTTATCAAATTTCTCCAATGACTTGACTAAAGCATCCTCAACCTCTTTAAGATTAGAAATATCAGAGATTAGACCCAGCGCCTTTCTGCCTTTAGATTCAATCTCAGAAACCGTATTTAAAAGCCCTTCTCTATCTAAATCTAGACAAATTATATCTGCCCCCTGATCTGCAAATATTAAAGCTATCTTTCTGCCTATACCTCTGCCGGCCCCTGTTATTAAAGCAACTTTTTCATCCAGCATACCCATAGTTTTATGCCTCCTCTAGGATTAACTCCTGATAAAGATTTTCAATATCATTATAGTTTTCTATATTATAGACCACCAGATTGGGATCTATCTTGCGCAGTAAACCTTTTAATGTCTTACCGCAGCCAATCTCTAGAAAACTTGTCAGACCGGAATTTATCATAGCTCTAACACAATCCAACCATAGCGTAGTGCGATTGACCTGGTTTACGAGGTTGGCTTTTATCTCCTGAGGGAAGAAAGAGTAATATGCATTTACATTGCTTAAGACTGTAATCTCGGGCTTTGAGACAGCCAGATCTTTTAAATAGAGCATAAGCTTCCGCGCTGCAGGCTCCATCAAAGAACTATGAAAAGCTCCAGAGACATCCAGCCTCATAACGCGCCTAGCGCCTCTATCTAAAGCCATGGTTTCAGCTCTTTTAATAGCCTCGGGACTTCCCGCTATAACTATTTGGTTGGGAGAGTTGATATTAGCAATCTCAGCTCCAGTATTCTTTGCTATATCTTCTAGGCTATCTAAGTCTAGACCAATAATAGCGCTCATCTGCCCCTCATTCTGACTAGAAGCCTCTTCCATAAACTCCCCTCTTCTCTTGGTAAGAAGTAAGCCATCTTCAAATGATATTGAAGAAGCAGCCACCAGAGATGCATACTCTCCAAGACTCAGGCCGCCAGTAATAGTAGGTTTTATCAAACCTCTAGCCTCTTTAGCAGAGAAATATTCTTCTAGGCACCTTAAGGCTACAATAGATACAAGAAATACGGCTGGCTGACAATTTTTAGTCTTCCTAAGCTCATCTGTAGGACCAAAGAAACAGAGTCTCATAATATCAAAACTCAGTATATCGTTGGCCTTATGGAACATCTCTTTAGCTAAATCAAAATGCTCATAGAGGTCATGTCCCATGCCTATATATTGAGAACCCTGGCCCGGGAATATATAACCTAAATTCATAATCTAACCCCTAGCTAACCTTGATTACAGTCGCACCCCAAGTAAGGCCACCACCAAACGCAACCAAGAGCAATATATCATCTTTATTTATATCTTTTAAATCCAAAACCTCACAAAGAGCAACAGCACCTGAAGCACTGGACATATTACCATATCTACCTATATTGACAAATACCTGTTCTTTTTTTAATCCAAGCATCTTGGCCGTAGCCCATATTATTCTAGAGTTAGCCTGATGAGGAATAAGCCGTTTGACGTCTGTTTTATCTAGACCAGCCTTTTCAAGCACTATCTCTGCAGAGCTAGCCATAATCTTAACTGCAATTTTAAAAAGCTCATTTCCCTTCATCTTAAGACAGTGTAGTTTCTCATCCACAGTCTTATGAGTTGCAGGATTTCTAGATCCGCCTCCAGGAAGATAGAGCAGCTCATCTTTACTGCCGTCTGCACCTAAGTAACTGCTTAAAAAACCGCCGCTCTCTACTTCTGACAATACAACAGCTCCAGCTCCATCTCCGAATAAAACGCAGGTATTTCTATCCTCCCAGTCAGCTATCATTGATAACTTCTCAGATCCAATAACCAAAGCATTTTTATAGCCTGAGCTAGACATCAAACCTCTTGCAACATCCATTGCATATATAAACCCAGAGCAAGCCGCACTGATATCAAAACAGACTGCATTCTCTGCCTTTAATTTTTTCTGCACAAAGCAGGCGCTGGAAGGAAAAGACATATCCGAAGTTATAGTGGCAACTACGATAAGATCAATATCTCCTGGAGAGAGCCCTGCTTTCTCCAAGGCCTTGCTCCCGGCTTCAGCACCCATATCGCTAACCGCCATATCATCTCCTGCAATCCTTCTTGTCTTAATACCAGTCCTTGTTGTTATCCACTCATCTGTTGTATCAACCATCTTCTCTAAATCAGCATTGCTAAGTACTCTATCTGGGACATAGAAACCCCAGCCGACAATACCTACATTCATCTTATCTCCCCTATTTGCACCGAAGCTATTCTGTCTCTGATCTTCTCTCTTAAGTCTATATCAACCATCTCTTTGGCAACTTTGATAGAGTTCTTAATAGCCTTACTGGAAGAAGAGCCATGACATATAATAACATTGCCATCTACACCTAAAAGCGGAGCACCGCCATACTCTGTATAGTCCATATCCCGCTTCATCTTCTTTAAGGCAGGCAGCATCAGTAATGCTCCCAACCTAGACAAAATACTTTGCTTTATATGCTTTTTAAGCAATGCTGCAGTAGCCATAGCAACCGACTCAGATACTTTTAAGGCAACATTGCCCACAAACCCATCTGCTACAACAACATCACATTTACCGAAAAATATATCTCTGCCTTCTATATTGCCTATGTAATTAGCAGCTCCTTCCTTAAGAAGAGTGTTTACTATCTTCATAAACTCAGTTCCCTTTGACTCCTCTTCTCCTATATTAAGCAATCCAAGACTGGGATTCTTTTTATCTAATATCAGCTCAGCATAAGCTGCCCCCATAAGCCCATACTGGAAAAGATGAAGCGGCTTGGGGTCAATATTGGCTCCTACATCTATCATCAATGAGAACCCTTTGACAGTTGGAAATATTATTGCAATACCTGGTCTCTCAACCCCTGGTAAAGTACGTAGGATCATAGTTGCAGCACAGACAACAGCTCCTGTATTACCTGCACCTATAAAGACGTCGGCTTCTCTGTTTTTAAGCATCCCCATGGCTCTATTTATAGAAGAATCTTTCTTCCTCCTCACACTAAGCGCAGGAGCTTCATCCATAGTGATAACTTCTTTAGCATCAACAATATAAATACCATCCCCTCTTCCTTTAATAAGAGAGGAAATCTCAGAAGACCGGCCAACAAGATAGATTTCGATATTAGGAGTCTCTTCCAAGGCCAGCTGAGCACCCTGGACACAGGCCGCAGGGGCAAAATCCCCTCCCATTGCATCTATTGCAATCTTAGCTTTCATCTTTTACTACTACTTTCCTGCCTTTATAGGAACCGCAATGTGGACAGATTCTATGCATCGTTTTAGGCTGCTTGCACTCTGGGCAGAGCGACACTGAAGGCTCTGCTACCTTCCAGTGCGTACGCCTTTTTTGAGACCGCGCATTGGAATGTCTCCTTTTTGGATTAGCCATCTAAAACCTCCTTAAAAATTATCAATTTTCTGCTATTCTGCACTTACACTCTTCCCTGTTTAAATTCACCCTGCAAGTTAAGCATATTCCAGCACAGCCCTCCCTACAAAGCGGCTTCTGAGGATAGCTCAGTATTACCTCTTCCCTGATGCTATCACTGATATCAATAGAGTCAGAATTCTGAATATTATAGTTCAAAATACAATTTTTATCAAAGGGAAGTTTAAACTCATCTAAACACCTGCTGCAAAAAAGCTTCAGAATATGCTCTATCCTAGATTCAATTATAAGCTCACCAGTTGCTATTTCAATGCTCATATCCAATCTCAAAAGACCTTCAAAAGCAACTGCAGCTTCCTCCGAACCATCTACCTCTAAATCCATCAACAAAACCTTAGGTTCAAGCTCTAAGGTTCTCTTTAGTCCCTCAGGAGGAACACTCTTAATGTTTATCACTAAAGCATCTATCATCTTTTCAGCAACCTCAGCCCTTCTCTGGCAATCATAAGCTCTTCATCTGTGGATACAACAAGGACCTTTGCATTAAATTTACCTAGGATAAATTTAAGTCTCTTCTTTATATCTCTTCTCAGCCTTAACTGGTTCTCTCCTATACCGCCTGTGAGCACAACTGCATCAACACCTTCTAAGATACCGACATAGGAGGATATATATTTTATAAGCCTATAGAGAAAGATGTCGTAAGCAAGGCGTGCCCGCTTATTTTTATTAAGCATTGCTTGCTCAATAACCCTCATATCATTACTTAGACCAGAGATACCCAGGAGCCCACTCTCCCTATTTAAGATTTTATCTATCTCAGTACAGCTAAATCCTTTCTGCTCTAAAAACAATATAATGGCTGGGTCTATATCCCCCGACCTTGTACCCATGACAAGACCCTCTAAAGGAGTAAAGCCCATGCTTGTATCAATTGACCGCCCGCCTTTAATAGCTGTAATACTGCAGCCATTACCAAGATGGCAACTTATAATCTTAGTCTCTTTTAACTTTTTATTTAAAACCTTAGCTGCTTCCAAAGCTATATAGTTATGACTAGTACCGTGAAAACCATATCTTCTTATCTTATACTGACGATAAAATTTATAAGGAATAGCATAACTGTAAGCATATTCAGGAATAGTATGATGGAAGGCTGTATCAAAGACAGCAATCTGGGGAATATTCTTCAACAATTTAATAGATGCCTCAATAGATAATACCGCCGGAGGATTATGCAGCGGAGCCAAGTGACTGCATTTTTTAATATAGTTTAAAACTTTATTATTTATAACAACAGACTCTTTAAACTTCTCGCCTCCATGGACCACTCTATGGCCAACTCCTATTAGAGAAGAGATATCTTTTGTCTTTTTCTTTATTGCATCTAAAATAAAATCAATGGCTTTGTGGTGATCAGGTATATTTAGTCGCAGCTCTCTATCTTGAGTCTTAAAAAAAGATAACTCTTCGCCAATCTTTTCGATAACACCTTTTTCAGCCAAAGATAATCTATCACCTACCTTAAAGAGGCTATATTTAATAGAAGAACTTCCTGAATTAATTGTTAAAAACCACATTTATTGTCTATTTAGTTGAGCCATTATTGAAATAACAGCTGCATCAAGCACTATCTCTTCTACCTCGCAGCCTCTAGAGAGATCGCTGCCGGGATATCTAGTTCCTAGGAATATGGGACCTAGAGCATTCGCAGACGTCAATCTGTCAACCAGCTTATAGCATATATTACCGCTATTTAAATCGGGGAATATTAAGACATTTGCGCGTCCTGCTACCGTAGACTTAGAGCATTTTATATCTGCAACAGTTTTTACTATAGCAGCATCACCCTGCATCTCACCATCAACATTTAAATCCGGTCTTCTCTCTTTAACTAACTTAATTGCAGCTCTTATCTTACCTACGCTTTCACCAGAAGCGCTACCATGACTAGAATAGCTTAAAAAAGCTATATAAGGCTCCTCCTGAAAGAGAGATTTAAAAAGGTCTCCAGAGTTAATAGCAATATCGGCAAGCTGCTGGAAGTCAGGTGAGAGGATAACTCCGCAATCTGCAAATATAAACTTACCTTTATAGCCGAACTCTTCAATGCCCGTATCCATCAAAAAACAACTCGACACAGAACTTCCTTCTCTAGCTCCTATGCAGTGAATAACCGCCCTTGCTACATCTTTTGTGGTATAGGCTGCCCCCGCTATTACAGCATCAGCTAACCCCTCTCTTACCATTAAAGCGGCAATAAAAACCGAGTTGGACTCTAAGAGATTTTTAATTTTATCCTTAGCTATGTTTTTATTTTTTCTCAAATCACTATAAATATCTACATATTTTTTAATTAGATCTTCATCCTTAGGATTTATAATATTAATCCCCGATAAATCGTCGAAATTATCCTGTTCTAGAAAGATAGTAGGCCGGGCAATATTCCTCTCCTTTATCTCTCTTACAGCATCTCTAATCCTGGGGTCATCTCCTTCCGGGAATATAATCCTGCCTGGATTTAGTGAGGCTTTCTTTATCAACTCTTGCATAATTATACTATTTAGACCTCTTTAGTTTAGCATTCAATCTCTCTGTAGCAGACTGCGGAAGAAAACTAGAGATATCCGCTCCTAAAGAGGCTGCCTCTTTTATCAGCCTGGATGAAATATAAGAATACTTTTCATTGGGCATCATAAATATTGTCTCTATGTCAGGAGCGAACCTCCTGTTGGTCAAAGCCATTTGAAACTCATATTCAAAATCAGATATCATCCTTAAACCTCTCAAAATAATCCTAACCCCTTTAGCTCTTGCAAAATCTACCATTAATCCTTTAAACGATTCAACCACAACTCCTTCTAAATCAGATGTAGCATCTTTAACCATCTGGACTCTTTCAGATAACGTAAAGAGATTATCTTTAGAATTGGTATCAGCAACAGCTACAGTTATCTCATCAAAAAGACGCAAACCTCTCTCTATGATATCGAGATGACCAAGTGTAACAGGATCAAAACTACCAGGATATATTGCTCTTTTTTTCATAAAACAGAATTCGTAAATATAGAGACTACGGTATCACCGTATTTTTTTTCTCTTACCAGCCTAAAGACTCCGATATCGCTAGAGACTACCTCTTTCTTATGATGTTCTGTGAAAACAAGCGAATTTTTCCTTACTATATCACATTCAGAAATCTCAAGCAATATAGATTTAATTACCTTCTCCCGATAAGGGGGGTCTATGAAGATAATATCAAACTTTCTACCTCTTAAGAATCTTATCGCCATAGCCGCATCCATAGCAATAACCTCAGTTTTAACACCATTGAGAGGCTTGATATTCTTGCGTATAGCTCCTAAAGAGTCCAGGTTATTTTCAACAAATACCGCTTCTCTACCGCCCCGTGAAAGAGCTTCGATGCCTAAAGCCCCGCTGCCGGCATAGAGATCCAATACCACCTTATTCTTAACATCATCTCTTAAGGAGTCAAATATAGACCTTTTTACAACTGAAGACGTAGGGCTAATCTTACTCTTAAGCGGAGCATAGACTCTTAAACCTTTAAATCTTCCAGATATAACCTGCATCTTAAAACAATAAAAAAATTAACGGCAGGGTTAAGATTAAAAAAATATGTGTATACATAATGCCTTGAGAGACAAACTCTGTATGAGCACCTTTAAAATGCGCAATCAGAGATAAGGTAGTAGCTGAAGGCATAGCAGCCTGAAGCAGTATTAAAAAAGAGCTGAAGCTATCCAGCTTGATAAATTTTAATAATACCAGAACTACTAGTGGTATAAAAAGAAGTTTGGAGAAAATTAAGACCGAAAGCTCTTTTAAATACTCCAGCTTAAAGAGCCTAGATTGAGCCAATATCATTCCCAGCATAACCATGCTTAGGGGTACAGTGGTAGAGCCTAATTTATATATCGGCTGAATAACAACACCTGGTATCTTAGCTGTTAAACCGCTTAAAGCAAAAGCTATACCTAAAATAGATGCAACAAAAGCTGGAGTAATAAAGCTCTTTAGCTTCATCTTTGATGAGGCATGCATATAATAAAAACCAAAGGATAACATTACAAGATTAAACCCCATAAGATAAGAGAATATATAGAGGTAGGCAATCTCTGACTTAGCAGGTGAGAAAAGATTTCCAACCAGAGCCAGGGGAAGATATCCAGAGTTTTGGAATGCATTTAATAGTACAAACTCTCTTTTTAGATCTTCTCTCTTAACAAGAGACTTGGTAGAGATAAGGCCGACCACAAAACCTATTAGGAAAATAATCAAAGAGGCCAAAAAAAACAGAGAGCAGCCTCCGAGGTTAGCTCTATTTAAATGAGAACTGAAAGAGTAAAAGATAAGCGCAGGTAAAGTTACATAGATTATAAACTTCGTTAAATCCTTCGCTGTATTATCTTTAAATATTCCTATCTTAAGGCTAATATAGCCTGCTAATACAAGCAGCGCTGTCTCAAAGAGTGCTTTCCAGAGCCCTATATTGAAATTTAAACTCTCCATAACATATATATCACTGCCGAGAGGGGGACTTGAACCCCCACCCCTTTTCAAGGACATGATCCTGAACCATGCGCGTCTGCCATTCCGCCATCTCGGCCTATTATATTATCTGGCCATTCTATATTATAACCAAAGAGGAGTCAACGAACGATAGTTATCCTGCTTTTAGGAAGGCTTGTACTACTCTTCTTCTGAGACTTGAATTATAGCTATCCTTAAATCCACATCGAGGTAGGGTATTATCTCCGGATTTCTTCTTACATTCAGCTCTTCAATATTTATAAGGTATTTTGCTCTCTGAAGAATATCAAAAAATTTCATCAAATCCATATACCTGCCTCGACAATACACTCTAAACTGTCTCTGGTAGTACCCCTTTTCTATTTCCGTAAGAGGTAGAATATCAATCCTCATATCTCTCAACCCATACTTAGAGCCGAACTCAGAAGAGAAACTATCCAGAAGCTTAACAAACTCAGTTGTAGCAACCTTATGAGGTATATAGTCAGAGAACTTCAAAGTCTTTGCCTCTATCTCTAGATCGGCCTTATTAAATTCACTTATCGCCTGAAGCATCATCACCTTTCTTTTGTTTTCACCTGAGGCGATATCTATCCTGTTATTATAATCCTCTACATTATTGGTGGTCTTAATGATCAGAAGAAGATATAGCGCTACGGCAACAAGAATCCCCGATAAAATATAGAAAACGATTATTGCAAACTGCTTATCAACTCTAAAATTAAACATCGTCACAGCTCTCTCTTAGTTAAAAAATCAGGATTTATATATCCAGCCATAGTATAAGAATAACTTCTAATCTCTCCTATTTTGACCTTGCCAGACCTCTCAATCTCAAATTTAATGTTCTGAAATAAATCTGACTCTTCAAAGCTCAGCCTTGCTTTTCTTAATACCAACTGGGCATCCGGATAAGTGCCTTCGTATTCACCCTGAATCTGAAATACCATAGCACCTTCACTATTAAATCCTACCCAAAAATCAACCACTAGCATAGTCGAGTCTATAAGATTTGAAATCTCAGTAAAAAACCCTTCCCATCCAATATAAGGCCTCTGTAATCTCGAGAAAACATCTCTCAACCTAGCAGAGTCTTCTCTTTTTATTAAAACATCTTCATATTCCTGCTCTAAGTTCTCCGGATAACTATCTATCTCAAACTGAACTTGATTAAACTGCTTCTTCTGCGCAGAGAATCTATTCTTATGACCAAGGTAAAGATAGTATATAGTGGCATAGACAAATAGAAATACCATCACTATCTCAAGATATATTCTTTTACTAGTCCTAGCTTTCTCTACCTTAGGCGCAAGATTAAACTTGCTTTTTAAGTCTGAGATTAAAGCCCCGCCGACACATGAAGCATAAAGAGAGTAGTGGCTCTTAAAATCATCATCGGCAATAAGCCGCTTTGCAATAGGCAGAGTCTCTACTTCTAACTTTAATCTCTCTTTTAAGATCTCAGTTATATCGGCAACTTCCAACCCGCCTCCAGTAAGAACTATTTTAGATATCTTATCTCCGGAGCCGAACTTCTCCTGATAGAATAATATCGACCTCTGCAATTCAGCTCTGAACTTATCTGAGAATCTTGAAATAGATCTCTTGTATCTCTTACCCTCTTCTGTCTCAGGATAGGATTCAAATTTAAATCCATATTGATCAATAAAATCTTTTATTTCTTTCTCTGGAACATTATTATCCTGAGATACCACCTCAGCAATATTCCCTATAGTTACATACATGCTCCTTGCAAACTTCAATTGACCATCCCTAATTATAACCATAGACGTCAACTCGTTGCCCACATCAACGAGAACAATATTATTGAGTTCCGGATAGAGGCTCTGCAGCAAGCTGTAAAGCGTATAGGGCTTGATTGTAAACATATGCGGCTTTACGCCTAAAGATGCAAAATTATTCAAATAACTATTCAGTTTATCTGTATCCGCTAAGACTGTAAAAATATCCTGAACCCTACCGGACTTAACAGTTCTCTCTCCAAGCTTTAGATATTCGATCTTATTATTTCTATCTTCTTGAATTACTGTTGTCTTCTTAATCTCACGCTCTAGGAACTGTACTATATCCTTACCTTTGATAATCGGAATAGTAAGAACTGCATCAGAAGCATCTTTTGAAGGTACTGTTAAAGATATCGAACTGTTGCTGTAGTTTCTATCTTTAATCTCAGCCTTAAACTGAGTGAGAAGTATATCCCAATCAATAACTATATCTTTTGTCTTCTCCCCTCCAGGAAGAGTAAGCATCGGTATAGCTATATTTTTGTAATAGACTATCTTAAAATCGCCATTAGAAGAACCTTCGATCTCAACTATTTTAAGATTCTTTTTACTTAATTCAAGACTAAGATATTTTTTATTTTTCATATTTCATTTAATTCTATCAAAATTTATCTCTACTTAAAAGATATATATCTATAAAAACTATAGGCCTCTAGGATTTATATCGTCATCTGCCCCAGAATCATCAGCTCTATCTGGCCCGTAAGAGTAGAGGTAATATACTGTATTACCGCCTACTGCCATCGAATCTAGAACATACTCATTACCCCAGGCATCATATTTAAAAGCATAATCATGTAAGTCAAAATAATCTCTTGGGTATCCTGGGTTAAGATAGTGTTGATAAATTTCCTCTACCGAGAGAGCAACATTGTAAATACGGACTTCATCGATAGACCCATTAAAAAATCGAGTCGAAACATCATAGCTACCGATTTGAGCATCGTAACTACTCAAAGGAGAGACAAAAGAATCAGAATAAGGGCCCAGCTCTACACCATCATAATACATATTGTATTCTGTGCCTGATTCATCATGTGTTACAGCAAGAAAATGCCATTGATTATCATAATAATTCTGAGTACTTTTCCTAAAAACATGCGCACTACCAGTATGATATAATAGAGCTATTTGATCCTGTTCTACATAAAGAGCCAGCGCGGTACTCGGTAAGGCTCTATGTAAATTGACAATTCTTCCCTCATTTCCATAAGCAGGATGGTTTAAGTTGGTCTTAAACCAAGCAGTGACAGTAAAATCCTGCGTTGTTAAAATAACATTAGAATAGGATAAGTTGACATGATCACCGCTACCGTCAAAATTTCCACAGCTTCCCACCTTACCGCTGGCGGATATAGCTGCATTTCCATTAGCAGTACCGCTGTTACCCATACCACTATTATCAACAACTTCACCTGCTGCCCCTGCCCAGGCAGACTCATCCATATGCAGATTCAAAACCTCCCATTCAAACAGGTCTGAGATATCACTTGGAGCAGATCCTGTTGCTCTTACATAATCAGCTAATGCAATCTGGATAACATCGAGCTCATCCTGTACTCTTCTTATCTTATCCTCTTTTATTGTTATAGCATTAGACCTAACAACTATATCGTCTCCTCCTCCGCTTGCTCCATTTTGACCATAGCTTGTAACAACACAAAAATCATCTCCGTAAGTATAATCATAGATATAATCATTCTGCCAAGCATCTTTTTGATAGCTATCATCATCAAACTTATCCTGAATATAAGGGCCATCCCAAAGACCAACCCTATAGGCCTGTAAATCTGTATCTGCAGCATCCATTCTACTGTTAGGCGTAGGGGTTCTCTCTAAATCAAGAAAGTCAGTACTAACAGCTCCGGAATCTCCAGGAAACTGGTCTAGATCTTTATAAAAATCGAGCAAAGATTCAGCTATAATATCCAGCTCGTCTCTAGTTGCATCTTTTAATTCAGAAGTTGTAATATTATAGAATACAGTGGCAAAAGTACCAGCGATAAGTGATGAGATAATAATTGCAACAATAAGCTCCATAAGGGTGATGCCGGAAGACCCAGAATGCTTAAATACTAATAACTGATTAAATCTATACATTATATCTAAGGCATACCCTCAGGTAGAATATCATCATCACTACAGGAGTCATCAGCTCCGTCAGGACCATAGCTATAAAATGTCTGCTTGGTCTCATCGTAATGGTAAGGCTCTCCAGCTGCCCTATCTTCTCCGGGAGCACCTCTAATGCCCCAGTTATCATACTTATAATCACTATCTATTAGATAAGTACTGAAATCGGCTGATTCAGATGTAATAGAACTGCTTAAAGCATAACCATCTCTTACAAAATCTTCAACAGCCTTGTTAACCTCTATCAACTCATCCTCTACTGCTCTGTGATAGTTCCTATAGATATCGCTGCAGGAGACATTGTATGTTATATCATCTCCCCCGCTTATCCTATTTGGCCCATAAGAAACAAGGGTTGCATTCTTTGAATCTGATTTGGTATATACAATGGCTTTTCTCCAGGCATCATAAGCATAGTCACCACTATACTCAGATGACCTAATATACTCCGGAGAAAGATCTGTCAAATCACTGGCTGGCAGATCAAAGTTACACTCATAGTAAAGCCTCAACGCCTCACCTAAAGCATGGAGCTTGCTCTCAGCGTTAGATATCTTTGCTCTTCTTATAGTCGTTACTGCAAGAGGAGTTAACAGCCCGGCTAAAACCCCCATTATTATAATGACTACGATAAGCTCCATCAGAGTTACACCTTTAATTTTATTGTACAGATAACTCATAACTATGGTGTTAAATCAACTCCTGCCGGATATATTTCATCATAGACATCATCTTCGCCGCTCGGAGAACTATCCGGACCGTAACTATAGAAGGTAGATAGATTCTCATCATAACGGTAAGGCTCTCCCCAGGGATCATAGATATCAGCAGCATCAAGCTCAGAAGATAGAACCTCAGAGCTATTCCCAGTAGTAATGGTATTACCTTTTGAGATATACTTTTCAACAGCCTGGTTCACCCTGCTCAGCCTCTTCTGAGTATCTCTACGCCACTTCTTCCAGATGTCCTTGGCCTGCACTATATAAAGAATATCGTCATCACTTGCAATCCTATCCGGACCAAATGAACGTAATGTAGCGCTAATTTGACCGGCATTATAGGTATATTGAAAAGCTACCCGCCAAGCATCATAAGCATAGTCATCACCATATTCAGACTCACTAATATAACCTGCCGTCTCTAAAGATGTTAGATCATTAGGATCTAGTGTCGTATCTTCTGGAAACTCAGCATTGCTCTCATAATATGAAGATAGAGCTTTATCAAGAATCTCTATCTTCTCTTCTGTGCTCCGAATCTTTGTTTGCCTAATAGCAATATTACCAAGGGGCGTTAAAACCCCGGCAAAGATGCCCACAATAACAATCACAACTATTACCTCAAGTAATGTAAAGGCTTTTCTATTCACTCTGGTATATATCATCATCACCTCCTGTAACTCTATCAGGACCAAAACTATAAAAAACTCCATTTCCGCTATCCCAGGCATACTCACTCTGCCATTCATCGTATTTATAAGCCCAATCAGTTAAATAAACCCCTCTTAAGTATTCCTGAAAAACATCGCTGGCAGGTAAAGCCCGGCTCCAGATACGGACTTCGTCGATAAAGCCATTTAAAACATTATCGGCACTATATTTACCTATTAAACTATCTCCACTAATAGGCGTTGAAGGTATAAAGGCATTATCCTCTTTCAAAACCGCATTAAGATACAAATAATAATGATCTTCTGTCCAAGAAAAAACAACATGATACCATTCGTCTTCTGAAATGCTATATGTATTAGTATACTCGCCTCCACCTACTAACATCCCGCTGGCACCACTCCAATAAATCTGAATATTTTCAGTATTTAATACATAAACTAATGGCCGACTTGATCCCCCATTACTGAATATTCCCCCAGCAGAATTACTGCCTGATGAATCTCCTGCTTTATTAAACCATGATTCAATAGCTCCTCCAGCTGTAGCTGTACTGAGATAATATCCCGGAATATTCACATAATCATCCACCCCATCAAAACTCCCGCATCTACCAAGCTTGCCTGTAAAAACAGTAGTCACCCCTCCGTAGGCAGTGCCATCATTAGATCCTTGAGAATCTACTGCATCAGGAGCTACTCCATCCCAAGAACCTTCATCCATCTTCCAATGACTAATGAGACCCGTAGTATCACAGCCGTAAGTTTGAAATAAATTGTCTATATCAAATCCAACAGGGGAAAATGTCTCACCTGCATTATCATATCTTGTCTCCAGCTCTTCTTTTCTGGCATTTATATAAGCAAGCTCTCCTTTTGTATTTCTTATCTTCTCCTCAACCACATCATTTGCAGTAATTGTTATAACTACATCGTCTCCTCCACCAGCTGCACGATTTAAACCATAGCTTGTAATGGTAGCTGTTGTAGCCCCAGCAGTATAATCATAGATATAGGGTTTATTCCAAGCATCCTTAAGATATTCTTGTATAAAATCGACAGTATCTCCGTCTTTATCCTCATCATACCCCCCTCTAACATAGGGGCCGTCCCAAACGCTCTGTCTGTAACTCTGCAGAGACGCAGTGCCCTCAAAGCGGGCTGCTAGAGGCTGAGTCTCTAAGTCTAGGAAGTCTGCTGCAGCATCCCCGCTATCAGTTACAAACTGATCGCAATCTCTATAGAAACTTAAAAGGCCGTTGACTATTATCTGCATTTCATCTTCAGTCGTACTAATACTCTTTGCCTTAAGTATTACATCGCTCAATACCAGAGATGCCCAAATAGAGAGCGACATTACAGCAACCAGGATAACAGCTGAGACGAAAGTGACGCCCTTCTCCTCTGTCAATAGAGCAGAACCTTTCTTATGACGATAATTTTGGAACAGAGATAAAACCATTTTTTAATGTGACTTAACAACATTAACCATATTGAACATCGGAACAAATATTGAAAAAGCTATAAAACCTACGCCTATGCCCATAATGACCAAGAGCAACGGCTCCATCAAAGCAAAGACCCTGGTTATAGTCTTAGGAACGTCATTGTCATAGTATTCAGATACCTTACGTACTGTCTCCTCTAACGTACCGGAACTCTCACCAACTGAGACCATTCTTGTAAGTAGAGGAGGAAACCCGCGGCTCTCTTTAAAAGAGTTGGCTAGATTTTCACCTATATTAACCTTATCTCTTATTGAAGATATGTCCATCTCTAAGACCTTATTGCCTACGACCGAGCGGCATAAATCTAATGCTCTTATAACATCAATGCCGCTCCTTAAAGCCATTGAGAAAGTATGAGTAAAACGAGATACGGCAACTTTATTAAGCAGTACTCCAAATATAGGCAGTTTAAACTTCAATCTATCAAACAATAACCTTCCCTGCTGAGTACCAAGGTAAGTCTTAAAAGCAATGAAAGCGGCAATAGAGCCTACGATAAGGACCTTCCACTGAGTGCGAACAGTATTGCTCATCCACATCAGCGTCTTGGTTGTGATGGGTATTTCCATATCCATACCTTCAAATATACCTATAAATTTAGGCAGTACAAACGTAACCAAAACTATCATAGCTCCGCCTATAGCAAGCAACAAAACAACCGGATAGATCATGGCCTGCATAACCTGAGATCTTATCGCAGATTTCCATTCTAAATAATGAGAGAGATATTTTAAAACCTCAGCCAGATTACCTGTTGTCTCACCGCTTCTTACAGCCCCTACATATAAGTTGTCGAATATTTTGGGATAAGATTTCAAAGCTTCCTCAAAAGAGAAACCTTTCTCTATCATAGAATAGATATCAAATACTACACTGCTTAAGTACGGATCCTCAGGGGTCTTAGAGAGATCATATAGCGAACTTAAGAGCGGCACACCGCTATCAACGTATGTTCCCAGTTGGTAAGTGAAGCTTATTAGAGAGCTGTTCTTTATCTTAGACACTTTTTTTGTCGAAGAGAAAAGCTGCTGCTTCTTAACTGCTTCCTGGACGCTTATAAGCGTTTGACCCTGCTGAGAGAGCACGCCCTCTACTTCAGACTCACTCGATACCTTAAGCTTGCCCTTAAAATACTTTCCGTTAGCATCTATTGCTTTATATGTATATGTAGGCATATCTTATCAATTTAAAATATTAATCTTAGCCTTCTGAAACATAGATGTAGATATAAGTTGATCCATTAGACCTGACTTTACCGGTCGTAGTCGTACCATCGTCTAAGAGATTATCCACATCTACGCATGTCTCAGATGTTAAATCATCACTTCCTTTATTTATAGAGAGATAGGCTTCATTACCTGCTGTACCGTCAAAATTAAAAGTAGCATATGTGCCGTAATTATATTCGTACTCTCCATTCCAGGGATTCTCATCCGGCCAGGAGTCTATATAGTCTGGAACTAAACCGGGATCAGCTCCGGCAGAAGCATTAGCAGGAAAAGCAATATTATCACCAAAATAACTCATAAGAGCCTTCTTTATTATATTAATTTCTGAGACCGCAGTAGCAACTCTACCTGCATGCATAACATTATTTATTTTAATAATGGATATCGAAGCTAAAGTAGATACAACTACTATAACCATAACCATCTCAATCAAAGTCCAGCCTCTTCTTGAGGTTCTCATCTTTAAACCTCCAGAGTTTAATAAATTAGCATCTCTATCTTTCATAGAGCTGTTTATAATAATATAATGTTTCACTTGAAACAGTACCGCCCATAGTAGAAAGTTGCTCAAAGGTCTTGCAACCAATAACCGCAAAAGGTATAGCTCCTGTAGCATCCCTCTTATAAGCATACTTATAAGTAGCATCGTTCTTAGGGTCTTCTATGGTCTGAGTTATATAGTTGCCTGTCGTAAGATCCCCTAAAAAAGCACCTGTTGAATAGGTCCAGGCCGCAGCTGTAGGATAGGCAGCATTATCTAGATAATAAGCCTGAAGAGCCGAGGCAAGACTATCAATATCTGAAATACGCCTGACATCTCTTCCTTTTTTAATAGTCTTAACTATCTGAGGTGTAATAACGCCTGATAAGAGCCCTAAAATAACAATAACTGCAACTACCTCTGCAAGGGTAAAACCGGATCTTTTTCTCTTTTTAGATTTCATCATTTTTAATCTCCGTCGTTATAGACAACAACATAAATATCATCATCGACACCTGAAGCAGTTGTTAGATGAGGGTTTAATACATCTTTAGTCTCATCCGGACCTTTAGAGAGCAGATAAGATATTGGTCTGCTTGTCACTCCATCATTATCAGCGTATATATAATCTTCCCCCCAGGGGTCGGTCAGAACCGACTTATCGAGGTAAGGACCGTCCCAGCCTGATGCACTATCAGTAGCTAGGAGAGCATTTATAATAGCTGCAGTGATAGAGGCCTCAGTAAATGTGGCTGCCTTAGGAGGAAGTTCTCCGGTATCTTTCTTATAAGCTAACATAGCAGCTTTGATATGCTCTAGCTCTGCTTTTGCTTTTGATGTTCTTGATTCCGTTATTACGCGATTAACCTGAGGAAGCAATACCCCACCTAAGACGATTATAACAGACATAACAACTATCAACTCCATTAAGGTAAAAGATCTCAACTTCTTCATATTCATATTCAAATCCTTTTTATACTACAGTTACTATACAACTACATCCTGAGTAACCCTAAACATCTCTTCAATCGTTGTCACTCCTTTCCTAACTTTATCTAGGCAGTCCTCTCTTAAGGAGTTCATACCCTCTGATCTGGCCACCTTATCGATGTCAGTAGCCGGAGCGCGGGAGACTACAAGCTCCTGAATCCTGGAAGTCGATCTTAGAATGGAGAATATTCCAATCCTTCCCTTATAGCCTGTACCTTTACAAAGCGGACAGCCAACACCCTCATAAAAAACAACATTATCTCTATCTCTAATACCCAGCTCACCTAATGCTGCCTCGGAAGGTTTATGCTCTTTCTTACAATTCTCACATATCACCCTGATAAGACGCTGGGCTATAACAGCTGCTATAGAACTAGAGGCTAGAAAAGCTTCGACACCCATATCGATAAGCCTTGTAAAAGCAGAGGCAGCATCATTAGTATGTAAGGTTGAGAAGACTAAGTGGCCTGTTAAAGCAGCATGGATAGCTATCTCGGCCGTCTCTAAATCCCTGACTTCACCTACCATTATAATATCAGGATCCTGCCTCAATATCGCGCGTAACCCGGCAGCATAAGTAAGGCCTATCTGAGGATTAACTTGGGTCTGCCTAACAAGAGGAATCTGATATTCTGTAGGATCTTCCATTGTCATAATACTTCTATCTTCTGTATTTATCCTATTAATAGCAGAATAGAGCGTCGTTGTCTTTCCACTCCCCGTAGGGCCTGTTACAAGAATCATTCCATGCGGCGTGCGTACAACATCTGCAAAGGTATTGAAATCGTTTTTTGAAAACCCCAAGCTCTCAATACCTATCATAATGCTGGATTTATCTAATATTCTCATTACAAGATTTTCACCAAATAATGTCGGCTGCAGAGAGACTCGTAAATCTATAGACTTATTACCTACATCCATCCTGATCCTTCCATCCTGCGGAAGCCTGCGCTCTGCAATATCTAAATCAGCCATAATCTTTATACGTGAAGTAATAGGCATCTGTAAAAACTTTGGCAATGATACAACTCTATGTAAGACTCCGTCAATCCTGTATCTGACTCTAACCATCTTCTCTTCAGGTTCAATATGAATATCCGAGGCCCTATCTCTTACAGCCTGAACTATGAGAAGGTTGGTAAGTTTAACTATCGGGGCTTCCTCTCCTGCCTCTTTTGAACTTAAGAGCTTCTTCTCGTCAATACCTTTGACAACCTCATAGATTGTGTCGGCTGTACCATAAGTCTGGTCGATCGTCCTTACAATCTCCATATCAGATGCAAGTACCGGTTCAATCATGAGAGATGTCTCGCGGTGCAGCTCATCGATAATCCTAACATCAGTCGGATCAGCCATGGCAACTGTTAAACTATTGCCCTCTTTAAATAAGGGAAGAACCTTTAGCTTTCTTACCGTTGATTCAGGAACAAGAGCGGCTATTTCAGGCTCTATGATAAAACTGGATAGATCTACACTCTTAACCCCAAGCTCAACACCTAAGAGGATGGGCATATGCTCCTGAGAGATAAAGCCGCTCTCGATCAATATGTCTTTTAAGGTTTTTCCAGTCTCTTTGGACTCAGCCTTAACTGAGTCAAGCTGCTCATCTGTAAGAAGACCTCTATCTATAAGGAGCTCTTCTAAACCCTTCTCTTTTATAAAAGAAGGCTGCCCGTCTTTTTTAATCGCTTCATTTAATATAAGATCCTGATCTCCGTCTAAACCTGATAGATCTCTCTCTTCAATCTCAGAGCTCTCTTCTTCAGAATCTAACTCTCTCTCTTCTTCAGCCATAGAAACCTCTCTTTTTGTAACCCTATATTATAATAATTAATCCTTAAATTCAATATAATGTTTGAACTGTCTATGGAGATAAGGGTCGCTGTATTCCATCTTTTTAAAATAGAGATTCATTCCCTCTTTGTCCCCTAGCCTGCTGTAAGCAAGCGCCTTAAAAGCATAGAGCTGAAGATAATTCCCGACCATATGCTCTACGTTATTATAATGCCTCAAAGCCTGATAGAGATTGGCCTCATTCCCATCTTCTAAATAGAGGTTCCCAAGAAGATAGTGAGGCAGAGCATTAAAATAATTATACTCTATCGACTTCTTATAAAGAGGCTCTGCGCGGGACAGCTTTCTGAGCTGAGAATAATAGACCGCCTTTCTTAAGCAGCTATCAGAGATAAAAAACCGCAAAGCATAATAATTAGTTACTATATTCAGTGCAATAAAGAGTGAGATGATTGGAACCCGAAGCTTGACTATATTAACTCTTTTGGCTGAACTAATCTTGACCTCACGCATCGCTAAAGCAAATATTATCAGGTATAAAAAATAGGGAGTAAAACTATAGAAGCTCTGTGAGAATAGATTCTGGAATAACATAGAACCTAAGATGGCACAATAACAGAAGCTTAAGCTTGAGCCTCTCTTATGCTTAAAGAGATAATAGAGAAGCGCGATATTCATAAAGAGAAATGAGAACAGATACAAGATACCGCCCTCAATAATTAAATTGAAATAATAATTCTCAGGATGAGAAAACTCTATCTGGTGATCTTGAAGTAAGATAAAAAGTTTGGGGTTTCTAAAATAAGGATATATAGAAGAGAAGCTCCCTAAGCCCCAGCCTGTGAAAGGTCTCTCTTTTATAGCCCTATAGACATCGCTCCAAACATAACTTCTGTAAAATAAAGATTCGGTCTTCAGTAATACAACACTCATAATCAGGGAGAAGAGTATAACTGCAAATAAAGTTACACTCAAGACCCGGATATTTTTCTTTAAAGAGAAAGAAAGTATCAGAAGCCCAAAGACAAAAGACATCAAGCCGCTCCCGCTCTTTGTAAAGATTAAATTAAAGAGCCCAAAAACTATAATAATAAGATAGATAAAATTTCTCTTCTTCTGGTAGCAGTAGATGCTTAAGAAGATAACCATATTAGCATATAGTGCCAGGTTGTTGGGGTTTGCAAGGCTTGAGAATATCCTGGATTGCTTGATAAGCTCATCTCCGTAATTAGCTATATTTATTCCAAATACCTGGAAAACTCCGAAACCAAAGACTAGAAGCGCCGGATAGATAAGCGCCTTATGCAGCAGCTCTCTTCTAGGCTTTTCTGCTATTAAAGAGAGTATCAGAGCAAGAGATAGAGTATTTAAAAGCAGCTTTTCAAAACAGGCAGTATGAAAACTGTTCTTAAAGTATAAGAATAACCCCAGAATATAGAATAAGACCACGGCCAAAATCAGCACAAAAGGCTGTTTGGACAAATCCTTAAATCCGGATTTAAAATTACGCCAGAGCCAGATGGAGAAGATCCAGGGTAAGATCAATTCAAATAACGTGATCTTTACCCTCACAACTTCAAAGGTAGCCCTAGAGAAAAGTAGCGGAATTAAAACCACTACCAATAGAAGTAAGACATCATACAACTTTCTCATTACCGTTATTATACCAAAAATATCCTCAACGGTTAATAAAATTGACATAACTAAACATAAATTTTATTATATAAACATATTCATTAATTTTAAAAAAACAACAATCTTATGGCTCTAAAAATAGGAACCGGCATAAGCTCAGATACCAATGCTTACTTCGCCGGCAAAAATGCTGCGATCAAAGCCCTCTCATCTCTAGGAGTAGACGTCCCTGAGCTAGGAATAGCATTCTCTCATTATGAATACCCTATACTGCAGATTAACGACGGCATAAAAGCAACCTTGGGAGAGAAGAACCTTGTAATAATAAACTCCCAAGCCAATGTAATGAACAACACTTTTAAAAAAAGATCTGTGGTCTTAAATCTCTTATCCGGCCACTCCTACTACCATGCAATATCTATGGTCAAGAACTTAAGCGAGAACCCTTATGTAGCAGGGCATCACCTGGCCTGGGGGCTATTGGATTCCCTGGAAGCTAAAACACATAAAAAAGAATCTCAGAAAAAGCTTGCTCTTGTTTTCGGCTCTGACAGCTTTATCCAAAAAACAGAACTCTTAAGAGGGCTGCAAGAAGTGCTGGGGGTAAGATTTCCTATTGTAGGAGGTATAGTATCGTCTGATTCGTCTTTAAGTCCAACTGAAGTATCTTTTAACCGCCAGAGCAGCCGAGATGGAGTGGTTGGGATATTATTTGCAGGTGAAAACCTTGTTATCGGAGTAGGATCTCACCATGGCTGGATCCCTCTGGGTCTACCCAAGAAAATAAAGAAAGCAGAGGCTAATAGAGTCCAGAACTTAGATGATATGAGCCCTTTAAAATACTATTTTCAATATCTGGGTAAACACCTTGATTTAAGGAAAGAGGATACGGATTCAATCTCTACAATATACCCCTTAGGACTTGAAGCAGAGAAAGATAACTATGTAATAAGATTTCCTAAGTTCTTTGAACCCGGCGGCAGTATATTGCTAGACTCACAAGTCGCGGAAAACCAAAACTTAAGACTGATGATGGGGACCAGAAAGACCTTACTTGAGGCAACCGAAAAAGCCTTAAACCAGGCCTTAGAGCCATTCCAGAAAGAGAAGATAAGCCCTAAGTTCATAATATTGGTTGCAGGAATAGAACGCAAAGATATCTTAGGGGTGGATATAAATACTGAGATAAATCTTATAAAGAAAAAAGTTCCTGAGACCACCAAAATAATCGGAATATATACAAGGGGACAGTTTGCACCTCTAGGAGGCTCTTCTAAATTAGCCAATACCTCCCGCTACCAAAACGGAGCAATACTTCTAGCTGCGGTAGGGGTAAAGAGAGTATAATGCTGCTTATATAAATAAAATGAAAAGAGAGACTAAATGTATATAAATATCGGGCTGGGCTTGTTAATACTTTTTTTTATACTGCTCACCCTGGCTACATTTCTTATTACACTTCTTGGCCAAGAGAAAATAAATAAAAAGAAGCTTCTCTCTGAGCTTGATTATATGCGCCGAGTCTATGCTGATGTTGAAACCCAGTCAAAACTCCTTGTTGATACAAACCTTAACTTCCAGAGAATTCAAAGAGAGCTGGATAAAAAACTAAAAGCATTAAATACCCTCTACAAGATAACCCAGACTGTATCCAATACTTTTGAAACCGACAAGATACTAGAGAGCATAGATCAGGAAGATATTGAAGAGTTAGGCTTTGAAAAGCTGGCTTTCTTTATATTCAGCGAGGATGGCAAGGGTATACGAGTTAAGAATTTTACCGGCTACGGTGACGAAGAACCTGAAATACCAGACAATATAATAGACTCTATCTCAGCCTTAAAAGGACCTATATATATAGGAAGTAAGGTCCATATGCCAGAAGGCCTAGTTCCTTTAGCTGAAAAACTCAACTTAACATCCATGATTATAATGCCTCTATCTATTAGAGAGAAGCATATCGGTGTTATGGTAATAGGGAATACAAAGACATTCCAAAAGCCATCGGAATCGGATATAGAGATACTCTCTCTCCTAGCAAACCAGCTCGTCCAAAGCATAGAGAATTCATCGCTATATGAGCAACTTTGGAAATCTTATCAGGACCTAGAAGAGCGCGTCAAAGAGAGAACCAGAGAGCTGGAGGAAGCAAATAAGGCTCTGCAGGTAGTAGACCAGGCTAAGAATGAGTTTGTATCTGCAGTTGCCCATGAGCTGCGTACTCCCCTCACCTCAATAAAAGGCTATGCAACAATACTCGCTAGCGGAAGATTGGGAAAACTAGAGAAAGACCAGCAGGAAAGATTAAAGAGGATCAACAAACATTCTAATGAGCTCGTAAATCTTATAAATAATCTGCTCGATATCTCAAGGATTAAAGCTGGTAAGACAACAATGCACATTGAAGATACCTCACTGCGTGAAGTTATAAGAGACGTTGAAGAGATAATAACTCCTCAGACAGAAGAGTTAAAAATAGAGTTTAGAACCAGATTTGAAGCTGAGACTGAAAATATAATGGTTGATAAAATCCAGCTTGAAAGAGTGCTTATCAACCTGCTCAGTAATGCTTTAAAATTCACTCCCGAACTTGGGCAAATTGGATTTAACCTAACTTCAGAAGACGGCTATATTAAATTTGAAGTCTATGACACCGGAGCTGGTATTGACGATAAAGACCTGGATAAATTATTTAATGAGTTCTTCAGAGCTGATAACAATATAAACAGAGAGAAGAAAGGAACAGGTCTTGGGCTCTCTCTTGTTAA
>JAVCCU010000024.1 GCA_030765335.1 Candidatus Kaelpia aquatica
TCGAATACCTGCTTTATTTCGTTAATGCTGTATCCGAGGCTTCGCATTATGGCAATTCCGTTAAATAGGGCTATGTCTGAGAGATTATACACCCTTCTGCACAGCTTACCTTTGTCTCCCTGCTTAGGACGTTCTTTCCTAAGAATGAGATTATCCCACTTTACAATCACCGACGCGCTTACTGCATAACCGTAATTGTCAGCCATATACCGCGCTGCTTCTGAGGGGCTAAGCTGTGATAATAGCGCTAGTAAAAGCATAATTCCTCCCTTTAAAGTCGATTTATGATTCAATACATTGTATGGTATATTATATAGGATATTGAGGATTTTGTCAATAAAATAGGATGATTTGATTAATTTTATTTTTAGCTGAGCTACTCTGTTTAAACCATTTCTTATCGATTCTCGCAGTCAAAAAATACCTCTCTATACCTCTTGACTTGTTACGAAACCTATGGCCATATGTGTACTGACAAAAAGGAGGCAAAAATGAGCGAGAATACCCTACCCGTGCAAATATTAGTTATAATTATATCTCTAAATACTATACCTGTAAATAGATACTATATAGCCCAATATCTGAGGATATATGCCATATCAGAGATACTATTTTAGTAGTATTATCGCCACCCCGAAAGAGACTAAAATTCCTTATTTAATAGGATTATGGTTTCAGAGGGGTGCAAAAATTATGAGAATAGGCTAAAAGGTGGGTTTTTTGTCCAATTTTGTCCAGTATTTCAGGGTGTAAATTTCCATAACTCTTTTACTTTCAAACAGTTACAATATGTCCAACCTCAAGAGGTGGACATTTGACTAAAAATGAGTAAATTTTTTGCACGGGTAGGATTCAATTATACTATCAAAAGTATAAACTGAAACAATGCGGCCATCTTCCTTAGCACTCATTTCAAGTTATTATACTGCAAATTGTAAATTTTTGCTTATATTAAAGAGCCTTCTTGAGCATGAGATTTTCTCTCTTCTAATGTCCTAATCTATCCACCAAGTTTGACTTTTTTAATACTTTATGTTATAATTAAATATGTATGAAGATAAAAACTTGGTTATTTCTAATAGGGGGGTTTATCTGGAGTTTACATCTCTTGGAATTGAGCTATGCGCTATCTCCAGAGACAGAAGATCCCGACTTCTTTGCTCCAACATTAGCTCCAACATTACATCCTACCCAGACAAGCTCTGAAACACCGTGGTCATTAATCCAAGCAGTAATCAATGGTCTGCCACCTGGTATACTAAATCCATCTTCCGTTCAAACGAATTCTCAAACAGCAGCTCCCGAATCTCCTGTAGACTTCCGCTTTCCACCTGTTAATCCCGGAAATACTGGGCCTGCCTTCTACTTCTTTCCAGTATCTGAGACCATTGATATTTCCCATTTGATAGAAAATGCATCTACTCCTGAAGAATTAGGATGGAGACTTGATGAAGAATATATTTTGTCAAATTATTATACTGACAACCATTTCCGTTTAAGCGGTGATAGTAATATTATTTACTATGACAATAATATCCTTATATCCACTGGTGCAATCATCAACAACGCAATGTTTATACATCTTCAAAATACTCCAGGCGACCTGGCAATTATTAATTACACAGACAATGGTATTGTTACCAAAATCAGCATCCTGAGAGACCAGGAGAAATTCGAAAATTTTGCTGAAGCAGTCAGGGAAACACCGGAGTTACCTTTACATGAATTTATTGTTACATATATCGAAAAAATTGAAAGTGGTGAAACAGACCCTTTAAGCATACGAACTGTTGAACCAACGCATTTAAGCGCCGATGCTGCAATAGATGAGATATTGCAAAATTCCTCTCCACAGGTAATCGCATTCGGCGAAATCCACCCTTCAGAAGAAGGTGGAGAATCTACAACAACATCTTTAGTGCATTTTTCCGATGAAATTCTCCCCCGCCTTATAGCCGCTGGGTATCATGATTTTGTGATAGAGTATTTTCTTGCTGATACCCCACAAGAAGAATTTGATTTTTATTTTGATAACGGATACATTTCGCCTGACATAACTCCATTTTTATGGGATACAGCAAGGTATGCCAAGGATTCTGATGGGTTAACGTATTTTTTAGAAAAGGCAAGAGAATTAAGAAATCAGGGCATAGATATTACGATTCACGGCGGATTCATAACTAGCACTGACATCGATAGAGTATTGCTTGGTGAAATTGAGGAAGACGATGTGCCAATAATGATTGCGAATGTAACACAGACTAAAATCGAAGAATTAGTAACGCAAGGCAAAAAGGTCGTGGCCTACAACGGCAGCATTCATAACGATATCGAACCTATGGTTTCTGCAGAACATGATTCTGAATTTCATAAACGTCTTCTGGAAGAGAGTTTTGGCGATGATCTTCGTGCGCTCCTAGGTGAAAATTATCTTGAAATCGACCTCATAGTACCGGAATTCTTACAAAATGCTCCATTGGATCCCCTCCTATACTACCTACAGTCTGTACCGAAAGAAGGGGTTACTCTTTTACAACCAACGGATGGTAAACAAGTAATAATTTTCCCTCAATCAGCAACTGAATCAGAAACTCCTTCATCAGAACAACCCCTCTCCCACGAGGATAGAACTATAACTGTTGTAGAAGATCCTGCAAACGAGATAACAGTTAAACTTACATATATTGTTCCAGGCGCCCTCTATCCTAATGGCATCATTCTTGAAACAGAGGACAGAATTTATCATTATGATACTTTATGCAATCGCCTTTATAATGGTTTTTTGGGCGAGCGGATAGAAGGGGAAGAAGCTATAGAATATTTCAAACAACAGGTAGAAGAAATTTTAGTGTCTAATCCTAACCCAGAATTAGAATTTGTATTTCAACATTTTCTGGCTGCGAACGGATACCGAGAATCCTTTCCTATTATTGAATGTAGAACTATCGCAATGTTAAACGATGTAGAAGTACAAATTGAATACAGCATAGGTCAACCAAATCGCATTGTTGTCATCCACGGCAATGAGAAATATAGCTATGAATACAAATCTCACTTTGGCATTTGGTGTTTTAATACAACTACTTACGATCACACCCCCCTTGAGCCCTCAGAAGTTTCAAGTACCTATCAATGGTTCAGAGAAGTAGTAGCTCAAGCCTTAGCAGAGAATGATGAGTATTTTGCCCACAAGATATATGATAATTTCTGCAACAGATACTTCCCTCAATCTCCCTGATAAAATTCCTCTAAATTCTCTAAGTAGCGCGTAAATATTTTAGGTGGAGCATATCCTAAGTGCACTGCTATATCATAATGCTCCCTTGCTAAGTCAACCTGAGGAAGTTTTCTTTTCGCATAGACAACTGCTATAAGATAATGTGCATCCGAATAATCAGGTTTTATCTCAAGCGTTTTTTTTAGATAGCTTATGGCTTCCTCGTATTCTCCTTTTTTGAAGTAACAACGGCCTATCATGTAATAGCCTTGATAAAATTCTGGCGAGAGGATAATGGATTTTTGATACCCCCTTATTGCAGCGTCAAGTTCCTCTTTGCTGTAATATTCTTCTCCTTTTATGTAGCAGCTATATGTCTGTTCTTCTTTGTTTATCCAATGTGTTTTAATAAAAAAACATCCCCCTATTACAACAATTACTATTAAAAATAATCCCCCAAAAAATTTTCGGGAGTTACGTATATTCATAGCTATTCCTCCAAGTTAACTCACATAGTCATAAGCTTGCTTTATCAAGCACATTGTATAATCTAACTGGTCAGTAGAATTAATTTAAAAACCCTGTTTAATTTACCATAACCCTACCCGTACAAATATTAGATATAATTATATCTCTGAATTTCCTGTTTATATACACCTACTATATAATAAATAATTCAAGAAATACATGAGAATTTGAGAGGTTTTCTGGTAGGCTTAGCAAGGTGAACCATCTCAAAGCTATATCCAAACTATCTTTATCCACCCATATACTATTTTACTATACCGTAAAAAATCGCACTTTTTCCCATTAATTCTATAGCTATCTACAGGTTATCTATATAGATAAAACTAAAATCTTTTTTGCACAGGTAGGCCCTTGGTTTGACCATCCCCTTTGCATCTAAATGCTTTAGAAATAAAAAAGGCAGTAGAGTTAACCGCCACAATTTGTAATAACTTATTTTAACAAAACTCTCATATTTGACTTACGATTCTATTAATTTAAAAGACTTAATTTCCTTTAAAGAATATTAATAATCTATCAACCCTCCTCTTTCCAATGTAAGCGGAGATCCCGGCATACGCATTCCAATGAACATAAGACGTACATCATCAACTGGAGGCGTTCCGATTAAATCATAAATTTCCCCTGTGCTGGTATCTAATACTATAGCCCGAGACCCATAACCTAAAATATCTCTTTCTACAATTTCAATTTCATGCATTTCCAATGCAGTATAAATATCAAGAATTAACTCTTCTGATCCTCTATTACCTCCAACCAATCTTGACTCAATTGATTCCCCGTCAGCACCGTTATTCACCATATGATATTTCATACTGTTTATTCCACCCCTAACATCTGTAACAGCATCTAAATGAGCTAAAGCTCCTATTCCAGTAGTAGGATCATATAGCGTTATAATTACACACGGACCTGCTCCAAATGTAAGTAAATACGGCTGCTCAGTATCAGGGCTAGTCACACCAGCACTTCCCTGAAGTACGCTGACATAACTTCCATTGGGAGGAAGATTCATTGGGCTACGATATCTATCTGTTTGAGGTTGGATTTCTGCCAGTGCAGCTGCTAATTCATCACGTTCTTCTTGTCTTTCATCTTCCGTAGCCAACATTTCATCGGTTACATCAGGTAATTCTAAGGTATCCCGAAGCCAATCATACAAAGGCATATCTGAAGCCAAAGATAGCTTAACAGTTACTGTATCTCGAGGATGAAGAGCAAGAACTTTTGTAACATTTTGAGTTGTGGGGTCAACCTTTAAAGTAACCATAGAATATTCTACCCCTTCAGCTTCTATATAAATAAGTTCCTGCCCTGAATAACTATCTTCATAATACTCCATCCTTATAATACCATTATCATATAAAACTATTTCCCCATTTTCATCAAGTAATCCTTGATTTATTAAGTCGGCAACAGAAATTTGTTCCTCAGGTTCAAGTTCTACGGTTTTTCGTTGCCATTCGTCAGACTGAGCAAAATAGCCATCACCCAAACCAAATAAAGGAAGCATTCTATATGTTGTAATATTATCACCTATGGGGTCTTCATTTTGCATAGCATCAAGTTTTAACGATTGTAAAACAGCGCTAGGATCAATTTCAGATTCAACTGTTGTATTATCTCCAACTGAGCCATCAACCGGTCTAAGCACATCTATCGGACCAATACCACCACCACCTCCAGAGAATACAGATCTCGCTGCATCTGCTATACTTGAAACACCGACTACTAAACCAACTATCAACAGACCTAAAAGCAACTTCTTCATCTCCCTATCTCCTTGATTAAATTTGTTTTAATTTCATTAGCCTCGTAATTCAACTAACTACATGCAAAATTCATGCCCAACAATAAGTAAAAGTTAAAATCTATGACACATTACTAATCAATTAGTTGCACCAATACATCGTGATGGTTGTTTTTTTTGACAAAATGACAATGTAAACATAAGCTTACATCAATAGGAGTCCCAAGCACTATCTACCCGTGCAAATATTAGATATAATTCTATCTCTGAATCCATAGGCCTATAACTATGCACTATATAACCAATATCTGAAGAAAAGAAAATTGAAATGAAGCAAGCGGCTGGTTGGCTTAATTTAAGCTATGCACGGCTCAGCCAACTTTTAATGCTTAACTTTCTTTCAACCGAAATTAAAGAATCAATTCTCTTCTTAGCAAACGAAAAACTCTCTCATATCTCAGATAATTCTCTTCGTAAGGTCGCTGCAGAAATTGACTGGCAGAAACAAAGCCAAATGTGGCAATCACTTCTCCGCTAATATCTCTCTAAATATCGTTTAATCGAGCTTATTCCTTATCATTATAATCGCATTTCTCGCCTAAATACCAATTAAATGCCGGCCATTAACTAATTGCCAATTCAGAGATAAAGAGATAGGTAAGTGAGATTATTTGTTGGATTTCGGATTAGCCTTAAGATTGCTTCGACCTGCTTTGCAGACTTCGCAACAGTATAGCAGAATAATTTTCATAACCATTTGACACGCGCGAAGATACAAAAGCCCTGAAGATTGTTACTCATCAGGGCTTATATTATCTCTCAACTGTAAGTTTGAGAGATTTAATTGGCTACCCCTGCTGGACGAGTTTTGCAACTATTGATGTAATCTTGAAATTAAGGAAGAATAATAAAAGCCCGTCAAATAATAATGACGGGCTTAAAATATCAATCATTTAATCTGTTGCTGCATGATAAAGAGCATAGCCAGCTGATGCCACGAATACCCCAACAATAAAACCAGTGGCTGCAGCAACGCTTATAGCAATACCAGCAAAACCAAGCACGCCAGCAGCAGAAGCACTTGATAAAAACCTATGCATTGCAGGTATAGAAACAGTAGCTGCCATCGCTAATATAGTAAGTGATAAAAAATTGTCATTTTTCTCAGTTAAAATACCATCTCCAATAGCCAGGATATTATTTAAACTTACGCTCCTTACCATATCTAAAACACCAGTAAACTCTATCTTACTAGTTGGGCTGCCTAAAGAAGTTGCATCTAAATCTTGAATTAAATTTTCTTTTACTGCTTCAACATTATATGGTCGTCCACTCCATATTTTTATTGTGTCCTGCTCGTACTGAATTATATCGCTACCGACCATCATAACTACCTCATTAGGAGAGTCTATTATCAGTATTTCCCCTGCATCAAAAACGACAGAATCTCCTTTAGTGCTTATGTTCGGTTCTTCTACTTCAGAATCCATTAAAGATACTCCTAACATAATTCCAATTTGAACTAATCTCCCTAACTCTGGTATTTGATCTTCTCTATTCTCAATAACCTCTCCTGCAGCATATACTAGTTGAGATGTAAAAAGTATCACTGCTACAAAAATATTGATTAAATTTTTCATCTTCAAATCTCCTTATTGTTCATTTATTTTTAAGCCCCCTCTAAGAGCTACTTATAATATTTATACCATGTATTACAGCTTGATCAAATCGCTTTATAACTTTTTTTTAATTTGTGTGTAAAAATGAGAAAACTACCCGTGCAAATATTAGTTATAATTGTATCTCTGAATATTAGGTCTGTAAATATGTACTTTATAACCTGGTATCTGAGGATATATGCCATATCAGAGATACTATTTTAGTAGCATTATCGCGGCCCCGGAAGAATCTCGAACTTGTATTTAACTGACTAATGGTTTCAGAGGGGTGCAAAAATTATGAGAA
>JAVCCU010000025.1 GCA_030765335.1 Candidatus Kaelpia aquatica
ACCTTTTTCGTTACTGAACCACTTTACTGTTCCTTTCATACTGGTAATACCTCCTTTTTTAAATTTGTAGTCGATTGAAAGACATAAAAAAAACGCAAGGGAGAAATAATACTCACCTTGCGGACTAATATCTTACTCTCCTTCATCGCTACAATTAAAAATACTACAGTATTAGCTATAGTTAGTCAAGAGAAATATCATAAAAGCTTGAAATTGTAAAGAGAACAACATATAATACAATGACTATAATTAAAGGAGATTATTATGAGTAGTAAAGAGATTAAAGATATTAAAAATTTAATATTGGATGCTAAGAAGGAAGCTCGTAAGAGCAACGAGAAAGATATCAAGCCAGCTTTTACAGGCCCTATCAGTTGGCCTGTGGATTGTACTGTTGGACCGGGCCTAGAAGGTGCTATTGCTTGTGAGAGTGCGATTGGGTATGTTAATGGCGCTCAAGGCGAACTTATATATAGAGGTTATGATGTGTTTGATCTCTGTGCCTATTCGACTTTTGAAGAGGTATCATACCTTCTTTTATATGGTAATTTGCCTACTAAGTCTGAGTTAAATAAGTTTAAGAAAGATTTATTAGCATCAAGATCTATTCCTCAGACGATACGTCTTATGATGGGTTTTCCCGTGAAAGATATAAACACTATGGCAGCTTTGCGTATAGGTACTAATTTTATGCGTCATGAAAGGACTTTTATTGACAGAGCTGAATATTGTCCTGATATTGAAACAACTATCAGTTCCGATGAGGATTCTATTCCTATGGAAACCTATCCTACAGGAGAAAAGCATGCGATATATGAGTTTAAAAATAAAATTATCAAGAAGCCTAAAGAGGTAGATGAAAATCTTCATGGCCCCATGGCTGAGAAAGCCTATATTGATTTAATAGCCGGTGTCTCTAGTGTTGTCGGAGCTGTATCTCGTTTTAGAGCCGATTCTTTTCCGGTTAATCCTGACCCTGAGCTAAGTCATGCTGGGAACTTGATATATATGATTACAGGTAGAAAGCCTGATCCAGTTGAAGAACGTATTATGGATATAGTACTTATTCTTCATGCAGATCATGGTATGAATGCCAGTACTTTCGCTACCATGGTTGTGGCTTCAACTTTATCAGATATCTATTTTGCAGTTGGCTCAGGTATAGCTGCTCTAAACGGCCCTCTTCATGGAGGCGCTAATGAACAGGTTTTAAATACACTTAACGAAATTGGATCCAGCAGTAATGTTGATTCTTGGTATCAGAATGCCAGGGAGAAAAAGATGAAAATTGTTGGTTTTGGACATCGAGTCTATAAAGCCTATGATCCAAGAGCTAGAGTTCTAGGACCCCTAGCAGAGTATCTTATTAAGAGTAGAGGCGATAGAGATGCCAAAAATCTGTTTGCAATTGCAAGAAAATTAGAGAAGAAGGTTATCTCTACTTTAGGTAAAGATAAAGGGGTGTTCCCCAATGTAGATTTTTACTCCGGACTTGTCTACAGTGCTTTAGGTATATCAAAAGCACTATTTACTCCTATATTTGCTGCAAGCAGGGTATCTGGCTGGACTGCACGGGTAAGAGAGTACCATGCGCGTAATCGTATTTTCCGTCCTCGAGCTGTCTATTCTGGAGAGTTTGATAGAAAATATATTCCAATAGAAAGACGCTAAATTTTATATTTAAAATTTAGACAATCTTGGCTGTTTAAATCCAGCTTATGCCGCTAAAGAAAGAAAAACAGGATGAGTTAAAGAGCAGAATGGATAGGCTGGGGATTAAAGAGGATGATCTCCAGGAAACATTCACTCGCTCTAGCGGTCATGGTGGCCAGAAAGTCAATAAAACATCAAGCTGTGTCTGTTTAAAGCATATTCCTACCGGTCTTCAAGTTAAATGTCAAAGAGAACGGTCTCAAAATTTAAATAGGTTTTTTGCAAGAAGAAGGCTTCTAAGTAAGATTGAAGAGATGATTTTAGGTAAAGAGTCAGCAGAGAAGAAGATAGTAGAGAAAATAAAGAGGCAGAAACGCAAAAGATCAAAAAGAGCTAAAGAGAAGATATCACATGATAAAAAGCTAAGGTCTAAAAAGAAAGAGCAGAGGTCTCATGTGCCAATTAGGGATGAGTTTAAATAGAGTTTATTTTAGATAGTTTGGTTATTAACTTCATTGCCATTTTTGAGTTGTTTTTTCTTTATAACTAGGTAGTATGTCCTAGATTGATTATTCATTATTTTGTCTATGAAAACAGAAGTTTTGAAGACCCTTTTAAAAATTGTATCAGTAGTGTTCTTCCTCTATTTATTTCTCCTAAGCATTGGGCTTATGGGTGTAGCTTTTAAAGGTTTCGGTAAAGGGTTTGCTGAAAATCTTATTCAGACAACTTCCAATCCGTTTGTAGGCCTCTTTATAGGTATTTTAGTTACAAGCATTGTTCAAAGTTCTTCTACTACTACTTCGATTGTGATTGGAATGGTAGGGGGGGGAGTAATTACCTTAAGCAATGCAATTCCGATAATTATGGGTGCTAATATCGGAACAACAGTAACAGGTATATTGGTCTCATTAGGGCACATAAGTCGTAGGGAAGAATTTAGGAGAGCGATAGCCGGCGGCACGTTAGATGGTTTCTTTAAAATTATGTGTGTCCTTATTCTATTTCCTATAGAGCTTGCAACAGGTATTCTAAATAAGTCTGCTGTCTATATAAGTAATATATTTGTCAATATTGGGGGAATTAAATTCACAAGTCCTATAAAGCTGGCTACAGAGCCTGTTATATATTTTATAGAAAATATTTTTATCAGAATTGGTTTGTTTCAAAGTATGGTCTATGTTCTATTGCTTATTGTATCTTTGGTTTTTCTGTTTTTGTCATTGTATTTTATTGTAAGAGTTATGAGATCACTGGTTATCAAAAGAGCAGAGATTGTTCTTAATAATGTTATTGGTAAATACGGTATATTAACTATCTTTGTAGCCCTTCTATTTACTGCAGTGATTCAAAGCAGCTCAATAACCATTGCTTTAATGATCCCTCTTATTGCGGCCGGAGTTTTGAATGTTGAAACAATGTACCCTATTATAATGGGTGCTAATATTGGAACAACAGTAACAGCAATCCTTGCTTCATTTGCAACAGGGAATGTTGTTGCTGTCAGTGCAGCTTTTGTACACTTCCTTTTTAATATTATAGGCCTCATATTTATCTATTCTTGGAGGCCTTTGAGGATGATACCAGTCTTTTTAGCCAAAGGCTTAGGCAGTCTGGCTTTTAAAAGGCGCAGGTACGCTGTGCTATACATGGTAACTGTTTTTTTTGTAATCCCGGCGATGTTTATTGTAATTTCTAAATTTTTAGAATAAGGAGGATGTGATATGTTCAAAAATATAATGCGTTTTTGGAAAGGCAAGGATTTTTTGAATCAAGTGCTTGAGGATTTTAAATCTATGCTTAACGATGCAGAGAGCATGTTTGGTATGGTTATTAGGAGACTTCTTTATAACGAAGGAGATCTAGATACTCTAAAAAAAGAAATATATGAAATAGATAGCAGGGTGAATAAGTCTGAAAAAGAGATTAGAAAGAGGATTATAGAACATCTTTCGATTCAGCCTTCAGTTGATGTGCCGACCTCGCTGCTATTGATGAGTGTTGTAAAAGATGCTGAAAGGCTGGGCGATTATTCTAAAAATCTTTTTGAAGTCAGCAAATTTTTGGCCGAACCTATTGATAAAAATAAATATAAAGAGCTTTTTAATAATATAGATCAGGAGATAGCAGAGCTTTTCAAAGATACTAAGAAGGCTTTTTTAGAATCGGATGAAGATATTGCTATAGCATCCTGGAACTATGAACGTCAGATAGCAAAAAGATGTGATCAGATACTAGAAAAACTGGCCAAGAGTAATATCTCGGTAAATGAGGCGGTATGCTTTACTCTTATTGCAAGGCATTTCAAGCGTATAGCAGCGCATCTTACTAATATCGCAACGTCTGTAGTCTTGCCTCTGTCTGATTTAGACTATTTTGATGAGAGCAGATAGTATATCTAGCTGATACCAATCTTTTCTAGCAGCCTGTTTATTCTTTCAACCAAAGGTGAGAATTTATCATGCTTCCTTAGTTTTATTTGGTGCCTGTTTTCACCTTCTAAGTTTTCATCAAGTTCCCTTATTATTCTGCTGTAAGGGCCGAGTATTGAGTGTGTTATTCTGTGGGCAATTGTAAGTATTGTTAACATGATTAAAGGGGCTACTGCAAATATAATAAAAGCAGCTCTCTTTGCAGCAGGCATGATATGGTAGGCAATAGTCTCTGGGATAGCAATCTCCTGCGCTATTATGCCGAAGATCAGGTAGTATAAAGCTATTGAAACAATAATCGTAGGTAATAATGCTGCAAGGCCAATGATGAAAAAAATTTGTTTGTGGAATTTGTTTGCAAAAAATTGCTTTCTTTTATTCTTATTCATTTTTATACCCCACTTTCATTTCAGCATATAGTGCTTCTGCACTAGAAGCTGTGTTATCTGCATCAGTCATAATTGCTATTGCTCCTACATTTGGAGGCTTTTTGCCAAAGAGCTGCATGTAGTCATCATTTATGTTGCGCTCTTCATAGACCCATTTATTTAAATTATCTTTTCCTGATTCAATAACTATTATTTTGATATTCTTAAAGTAAGGGCTGCTCATATATGTCCCTTCTTCTGTTGTTTCATCCCAGACATACTCTATCGATTTTGTATTGGTAAATAACATGCTTGGAAATATTACATATACTCTTGCTGGATAATCATCTTTCTCTATCCAGCCATCCGAAGCTGTTGCTGTTTTCGATTTATCAGGAAATTCTAACACTTTCCACTTCCAGCTTATCATGGGAAACTCCCTAGGATTGAATTTTATTTTATAGAAGAGTCCTGAGCAGGATTGATCGCTCTTAGCAGAGAGATACCCTTCGTGGTGATCAGCCTCAACTGTATAAAGAACCTGGTCTTTGAATATTTTCTCTTGCCAGCTATCCAGAGAACCTTTGTTTTTAAAGTTAAATAGCTTTGGAATATCTAAGGCAAATACCGTAGCGGTTAACGTAACTGTTGTTAGTATTGCAAGGACTATAAATATTTTCTTAAAGCTCATTAAGTCTATTTTATCTGTTATTACATTAGGAGTCAAATCAGTTATTATAGATGGTATAATAACTGAAGATAACGTTTAAACAGGAGAGAGAATGGCTAAGAATAAAGATATTGAATTTATGAATCTGGCTCTTGCTGCAGCAACTAAGGGAGTAGAGAGCGGTCAGACACCATTTGGAGCCTGCATTGTAAAGAATGATAAAGTTATATCCTGTTGTCACAACAGAGTCTGGGCATCAACTGATATAACAGCCCATGCTGAGATAGTAGCGATAAGAGAGGCTTGTGAAAACTTAGACAGCATTGATCTATCTGGTTGTGTGATCTATTCGACAACGGAGCCTTGCCCGATGTGCTTTACTGCTATTCATTGGGCTAAGATAGATAAGATTATCTATGGTGCCTCAATAGAGGATGCAAAAAGTTTCGGGTTTGCTGAGCTTATTATCTCAAACAGAGAGATGAAATATATAGGTAAAAGCAAGATCGAGATTGTATCGGGATGTTTAAAAGATGACAATCTAAGGTTATTTAGTATTTGGAAGAACAGAGATAATAGCAGGGCTTATTAGGGTAAATCTTTTAGGTCTAATTCTAGATAACTGTTGCCATTTCTACCGTTTTCTTTTGCATCATAGGCTGCTTTATCTGCAGTATCAGTTATATGCTCACTTATATGATCTGCTAATCCAGATTTTATCGCTGCAATTATATCTTCATTAGGCCTAAAAGTGGTAAATCCTAAGCTTATTGTAATAATGTATTCTTCCCCGGCCATTACTATAGCAGTATCTCTAAAAGCCTGGTTTATTCTATTTGCTACAATCTGAGCTTCATCTTCTGAGGTGTCGGGGAGGATAATAGAGAACTCATCGCCTCCAAAATGGAACAAGAGATCACTCTCTCTTAGTGATTTTTTTATCGTTTCTGCCATAAATACTATTGCGTTATCGCCTTCAAGGTGACCAAAATTGTCATTGATAGCCTTTATATAATCGCCATCTATTATAATGACAGAGAGTGGACCATCATGCATAGAAAAAGATATAGCTTCTTTTAGTCTAACTGGATAGTAGTCTTTTCTGTAAGCTACTTTAGTTAACCTATCATAGTAGTCTTCTGTCATATTAAATCCAGTCCATATTGTTCCATCAGGGCTCATGTTGGATATCAGTTTGAATACCTGAGTATCTATTTCACATACAAAATCGGACATAGGAGTACTTGCTAGGCTAAATACAGTTGTAATATTTTGACCTTTGATATCTCCGAAGATTGATATAGCTGATTCATTTGCTTTTTCTATTCTCCCGTCATTGTCGGTTTCAATTATAGGTATAGACAGCTCTGGGTAGAAATTGCTGGATGCAGCCTTTACTCTACGTAGGGATTTACCCTGATAAGCTAACAGTTCTAGAGGTGATAGAGATTTATATTGCGATAATATAGATGCAGAAAGTAACAATATTAAAATAATAACCTTATTTTTAAATTTAATATGCATAATTTATTCCAAGTCCTTTTCAGTATTTATAACATATTTTAGCTAAAATACAAACTTTTTGAATAGTTTTAATTTATGCGAATTTTATTTCTTAAATAAATTTTCTTTATCTCTTACCAGTTGTTGACAACTATGATACAATATAATCCTTATTTGTAGGTTTATGGTGATTTAATTTTATTAAAAAAGGAAGGATAGATAGATGGAATATAAGGATGTTTTTAAAGGAAGTAAGGTTGCATATTTTTCTATGGAGATAGGTGTAAAGCCTGAGTTTTCAACTTATAGCGGTGGTCTTGGTATCTTGGCCGGTGATACTGTTCGCTCCAGTGCGGATTTAAATATACCTCTTGTCGCTACCACTCTTGTTTCACGCAAAGGTTATTTTAAGCAAGAGTTCAATCGAGATAATTGGCAGATAGAGAAACCAGATCATTGGGAGCCCAAAGAGTATCTCACATTATTACCTCAGCAGGTTGAAGTTGAGATAGAGAGAAGAGCTGTAAAAGTTCAAGCCTGGTTGTATGTAGTACGAAGTACTACTGGGGGCAGGGTGCCGGTGCTGTTCCTTGATACAGATATAGAAGGCAATAGTGAAGAAGATAGAGATATTACTGCACATCTTTACGGCGGCGATAAGCGCTATAGAATGAAGCAAGAGATTGTTCTTGGAATAGGCGGTATGAGGATGCTTAAAGCTCTTGAAGTTGAAGTCTCAAAATATCATTTAAATGAAGGTCATGCAAGCTTTCTTACTCTTGAGGTTTTTAAGGAGTTTGAAGGCAATGTTGAAAAGGTGCAAAAAAAATGCATCTTTACTACTCATACTCCTGTTGAAGCCGGACATGATAAGTTCTCTTATCAGCTTGTAGAAGAAGTATTGTCCGACATTGTTCCGCTAGATGTTATTAAAAGTTTTGCCGGCAAGGACTCTTTGAATATGACGCTCCTGGCTTTAAATTTAAGCGGCTTTGTTAATGGTGTTGCAAAGAGTCACGGTGAGACAACAAAAAAGATGTTTCCTGGTTACGTCATAAGTTCGGTTACAAATGGAGTACATCCTTATACTTGGACGGAAGACAATTTTAAAAAACTATATGATAAATATCTTCCCGGTTGGGCTAAGGAGCCTGGGCTTTTGGGTAGAGTTGAGATTATACCCCATGAGGAAGTTTGGGAGGCGCATTATGCAGCAAAGCAGAGTCTCATTGAGCTTATAAACAGTAAGTCGAAGATAAAATTCTCTGAGGATGTTTTTACAATAGGATTTGCAAGACGTGCAACAACATATAAAAGACATGCGCTTTTATTTCAGGATTTGGAGCGGCTTAAGGATATCAGCTCTAAGTTTCCTATTCAAATTATATTTGCCGGTAAAGCGCATCCTTATGATGATCCTGGCAAGAAGATGATTCAAGAGATCTTCTCTTATGCTGAGAAACTTAAGAATGAGATAAAGATTGCCTATATCGAAAATTATAATATGGAAAAAGCTCAAAAAATGATTCCCGGAGTTGATCTTTGGCTTAATACACCTAAGCGTCCGATGGAGGCATCAGGCACTAGCGGTATGAAAGCAGCTTTAAATGGAGGTGTAAATTTCTCTATACCTGATGGCTGGTGGATTGAAGGCTGTATTGAAGGAGTCACGGGTTGGACCATAGGTCCTATCGAAGAAGATTTTACCAAAAAGGACTTAGAGCTTGAGGAGAAGCATGATCTCTATGGTAAACTTGAATATGCGATATTACCGATGTTCTATGAACAGAGAGATAATTGGATTGATATAATGAAGAATTCAATCGGTAAGGTTGCAAATTATTTTAATAGTCATCGTATGATGCATCGTTATATAACAGATGCATATTTTGGCTAAGAGAAGTTAGCATTAAACTTTCTAGGTATGGATGTTAAAAAGGCCCTCTTTATTGTAGATGTTCAGAACGATTTCTGTTTAAGGGGGACGTTAGCTGTGAAAGATGCCGATAGAATCATTCCAGTACTAAATAAATATATTGCTCTCTTCCAGAAGAAAAAATATCCAACGGTTGCTTCTAGAGATTGGCATCCAAATAATTCACAGCATTTTAAAGACTTTGGTGGTCTTTGGCCGCTGCACTGTATACAGGGAACAGCAGGAGCTGAGTTCCATTCAGAGTTAGAATTACCTCAAAATACAATTATTATTTCATCTGGGGTAGGCGTTAAAGAGGATGGGTATTCTGCTTTTGAGGGAAGAGACCCTAGAGATGTAGCTTTAGAAGATATTTTAAAAAATTTAAGCATTGAAGAGCTTTATATTGGCGGGATTGCTACTGATTACTGTGTTAAGGCTACAGCTTTAGATGCTTTAAAGTTGGGCTTTAAAGTTGTGATTTTAACTGATGGGGTGAAAGGGGTTAATATAGAGAGAGATGATTCCAATAAGGCATTGGATCAGATGGTCTCTAAAGGTGCTTCTCTGATAGATTTTAAGGAGCTAGAGGCAGGATGGGTATAGTCTCAAAGAGAGGAGATAAGGGCAGAACATCGCTTCTTTATTCAAAGAGGGTAGATAAGGATAATCTCTTAATTGAGGCTGTTGGTGTCTTAGATGAGCTCAATGCTTTTTTAGGTTTATCGAAGTCGTGTATAAGATGCAGGAGAAGAAAGAAGATTATAGCGGATATTCAAAAAGATTTATCCCTGATAGCTGCTGAGCTGGTTATAGATGAATCCAAGTATAAAAGTTTAAAGGAAAAGATAACTTTAGAGAGGATATCTTATCTTGAAAAATTGATAGAGAGTTTTGAGAAAAAAAATAGCGTCAACTCTTTTATTAGTCTAGACTCCAATGGCTGTTCAGCTTCCATAAATGTTGCCCGGGCTATATCGAGAAAATTAGAGAGAAGAGCAGTGAGCTTAAAAAAGAGAAAGCTTCTTTTAAATGATGCAATATTGGTCTACCTGAACAGGCTGTCTGATTTGTTGTTTCTTTTAGCTATCTCTTTTCAGAAACATGAATGATAGCAAGAGGGCTATTAAGATAATAGAGGTTTTAGGCAAGAAGTATCCTGGGAGCAAAACAGCTTTATTCTATAAAAATCCTTTTCAGCTTCTTGTCGCGACAATTCTATCTGCTCAGTGTACTGATAAAAAAGTTAACGAGATAACTCCCGGGATTTTCAATAAATATAAAGATGTTTATGGTTTTTCAGCTGCTGAAGAAAAAGAACTAGAAGAGAATATCTACTCTAGTGGTTTTTATAAAAATAAGACTAAAAACATAATAGCTTCCTCCAAGATAATAGTCAGAGATTTCAATGGCAAGGTGCCAGACAGTATGGCCTCTCTTCTTAAATTGCCTGGAGTTGCAAGAAAGACAGCCAATATAGTTCTATCTTCTGGATTTCAAAAGATAGAGGGAGTAGCTGTCGATACGCATGTCAAGAGACTCTCTACTCGGTTCGGTTTTAGCAGCAATAGTAATCCTGATAAGATAGAGAAGGATTTGATCTCTATTTTCCCTAAGAGCTATTGGCTGAAATTAAATCATATTTTGGTGAACCATGGTAGGGAGACCTGTAAAGCGCGCAATCCGTTATGCCTTAAGTGTGCTGTTGGTTATCTCTGTAAATCAGAAGATAAGAGAAGATGAAGAGAGAGGCTTACTTATATCATAAGATTGAAGATAGTAAGGTTAGGTGCTTTCTATGTAATCATAATTGTGTAATCATTGATTCTGAATATGGATTTTGCGGTGTTAGAAAGAATGAGAAAGGAATTCTTTATAGCGATGTTTATGCAGAGCCGGCGGCATTGCATGTAGACCCCATTGAAAAAAAACCACTCTACCACTTTTATCCTGGAAGCTTATCTTATTCTATGGCAACCATCGGGTGCAATTTTAGATGCGAATTTTGTCAAAACTGGCAGATATCACAGAGATCGAAAAGCGATTTTAAGCCGGAAAGAATAGTTCTTCCTGAAGATATTGCCTATTATGCTAAAGAAAATAATTGCTCCAGTATAAGCTATACTTATACAGAGCCGACTGTCTTTTTTGAGTATGCTTACGATATAGCTAAAATAGCTCATAAAGAAGGTCTGCATAATATCTTTGTTACCAATGGTTATATGAGTACCGAAGCTATAGATAAGATAGCGCCGTACTTAAATGCTGCTAATGTCGACTTGAAAAGTTTTAACGATGGTTTCTATGTTAAAAATTGTAAGGCACATCTAAAGCCGGTTTTAGATTCAATTAAATATATGAAAGAGAGAGGCATATGGATTGAAATCACGACTTTAATTATTCCCGGGGAAAATGACTCTGGTCAGGAGTTGATGCAGTTAGCCGATTTTGTTGCTTCTGTTGGGGTAGAGATCCCTTGGCATATAAGTAGGTTTCATCCGGATTATAAATATTTGAAATCTGAGTCTACACCTATTGAAACTTTGAAAATGGCAAAAGAGATAGCTAGGAGCAGGGGGTTAAGGTATGTCTATCTTGGCAACGTATTTGAGGGCAATGATAGTCTCTGCTATAATTGCGCTAAGCTGCTTATAAAAAGATCTGGCCTTAATCTTAGCGCTAATAATTTAGATAGCGGCAGCTGTCCTTACTGCGGGGTTTCAATAGACGGCCTGTTCTAATTTTCATATTTGACAATAGTATAAGTCTATGGTATAAATCTTATGTAAACGATTACAGCAAACGTTTACATGGGAGATAAGATATGAAAAGAATAACTATAAAAGAGGTAGCAGAGAGAGCCGGAGTATCAATTGCTACAGTCTCAAGGGCTTTAAACTCTAGAACAGAGAAATCTGTTAAGCAGGATACTCTAGAGAAGATAAAGGATATTATTAGAGAATTAAAATATTTTCCCAATAGATCGGCGAGCTCCCTAAGGCATGGTTTTTCACGAACAATAGGTTTGCCTATGAATTTTAAGACAGATACTACCTCAGGCTATGTTGGCGAGATAATGAAAGGTGTATTAAGAGGTTTAGACGAGATAGGGTACGACTTAAAGCTTATATCTCAAGAAGAGTTTGTTTCACTTCAAACGCTGCTTGATAGTGCCGGTGTAGATGGATTAATTATTACCCATGCTTACCATATAGCATACCCTCATCTAGAGGAAGAGTTGAAAAATAAAAAGTCTTTTCCTCTTGTTGTTATGAATGATTATAATCCTGACTTAGATATCAATCAGGTTTATATAGATACTTATCAGGCAACATGCGATATGACGGAGTATGTTATTAAAAAAAACAATTCTGATCTCTATCTTTTAGGCGGAGAGGTATATTCTCAAGATGCTCAAAGAAGAGAGAAAGCTTTTTTAGATACGCTGGCTAAGCATAATATTGATTTTGGCGAAAGTAGAATTTTAAATGGTCATTTTAATGAAACTGGCGGATACGAGATGACCAAACAAATATTTATTAAAAATCCTGATTTTAAAGGATTGATATATTCTCTTAACGATGCTATGGCGATAGGTGCTTTGCGTGCATTAGGTGAACTCTGCCTCAATTGTCCTAGAGATGTTAAAGTTGTTGGCTTTGATGATATAGCTATTTCAGAGCATATGAATCCGCCGTTGACAACTATCCATGTTCCTTTATCTGAGATGGGTTATGAGGCAATTAAAATAATATATGGTATTTTCACTGGAGAGATTATAGGTGCTCAAAAGCCCCAGTTTGATTATAGATTGATTCAAAGAGAATCTTGTTAATTTAAAAAAGGGGTGCTATTTGTTTAGAATGAAAAGTCAAATGGTAGCTTAAATTTTAAGCTGCCATTCAGCATTAACAATATCACGATTTAAAACGCTAGATGCTTTATTTATCTTTTCTCTTAGATTTTCAGATATTATTCTTTGATTCATATCTCTCAATACTTGATTTGTCATGCGAAAGTTTCTTACAATTGCACCTTCATCTAAAGATGTCAGGTTAATTATTTTATTGAATTCACTGCCTCTGAGCCAAGCTTGCAATGTTTGCGCGAGTTGAAAATGAGGTTTTAATATTCGTGGATAGATTCTGTGTGTTTTTTCTATTTTTTGTATCTTAGCTACGGTATTAGTGATTTTTAATCTCAGTTTTCTCAATCCTTTGTCTAGCTTTATCTCTGTATCTTTAGCTCTTGATTCTGTAATTATCGCGCATATTACTATTGTTAATTCTATCCAGGATATATTTTCAAAAAATCCTGCTTCATATAGCTCGCCCACTATGAGCTCATAACCAAATACATTAGACGAGAATTTGCCTTTTAATGTTAGTTCTTGATTTTTTATATAACCTAAGTTTTTCAATAGCTTTAACTTAGAACTAAGCATCTTTGCTTCTCTTGACTTCCTATGTCTATTTTGAAAATAGTGGAAACTTTTAGGGTAGATGGTTATTATCTCATCTTGGATATCATTATATAGGTTTAAGATTGTTGCATAGGATGCGTTAAATTGACTCTTTATAAGTTCGGGTCTATTTCTGGCAATGATCTCCATCTTCTCAATATCGTCTTTAAACGGTTTAAGTTTTACAAAGACGTAGCCTTCTTCATCTATTCCGCGTCTGCCTGCGCGCCCTGCCATTTGATAAAAATCTCTGGTACTTAGATAATGCGCTCTTCTTTTGTAATGTTTTGCTATTTCATCGAAACAGACAGTACGTGATGGCATATTGATGCCTAATGCAAATGTCTCCGTTGTAAATATTACCTTAATCATTTTTTTGGTAAATATTCTTTCAATAATCTCCTTTAGAGGCGGCAATAATCCTGCATGATGGTAGGCGATGCCCCTCTCCAGCAGGTGCAGCATGTCATGGGTAGATGTATGCTGTTCTATTTTGAATTTTTTTACCAGCTCTTTATAGAGGTTCTTAATATCTCTCTTTTCTTCTTCGGTTAAAAAATTGAACTGGGAGAGATCTTTTGCATAATTTTCACATTTTTTTCTTGAGAAACAGAAATATATACAAGGCAAGAAACCATTGGTTTTTAGATGTTTAATTAAAGAGTCTATTCTATTATTTAAGAAGAATTTACCTCTCTCTCTGGAGCTATATTTTTTTAAATCTTTAAGATTTGAGAAAATCTGATTATCTGCCTGAAAATAGAAATGCAAAGGCACTGGTCTGACGGCCTCTTCTATCTCTATTATGTTTTGATTATGAACTTTTTTGATCCAATTTTTAAACTCACCCACGTTAGGCAGTGTTGCAGATAGCGCTAATATTCTCATTTCTGGAGGCAGGAATATAATAGATTCTTCCCAGACGGTGCCTCTCTCTGGGTCATCAAGATAATGTACTTCATCAAATATCACCCATTTTTTATCTTTTAGTTTTTCTGGTTCCTGGAGGAGGTAGTTTCTAAATATCTCTGTTGTCATGATTAAAATAGGGGCTCTGGGATTTATTCTGACATCACCTGTTATTATTCCGACTTTTTGAGGAAAGTTTTTAGAGAAATCTCTGAACTTCTGATTGCTCAAAGCTTTTATTGGTGCTGTGTATATAAGCCCCTTATTCTCCTTGAGGCATTTCTCGATTGCATATTCAGCAATGAGAGTCTTGCCAGCGCCTGTTGGTGCTGCCACAATAACGGAATTATTTTTATCAATATGCTCAATGGCATCTTTTTGGAAGTTATCAAGTATGATATTTTCTGTTAGCATTAGTATATATAATATATAATAAATTGAATTCTTTCAAGGTAAAGTAGTCTAATTGACAAAATAGACTATTTATATTAACATTAAAGCGCTGATTTAAATTAAGGAGGATTAAAATGTTGGACTACCTGTTAACAGAAGAACAGCAGATGTTAAAAGAGTTGGCTCATAAGATCGCAGAGGAGAAGATACGCCCTGTTGCAAAAGAGTACGATGAATCGGGCGAGTTCCCCTGGGATATTATGAAGATCCTTGCTCAGAGTGACCTGTTTGGGGTCTACATAGATGAAAAATATGGCGGTTTTGGAGGAGGCGTATTTGAGTTATCCCTCGTTGCTGAAGAGCTCTCTCGTGCCTGCGGTGGTATCGCTGTAAGCTATGCAGCTTCAGCACTAGGAACTTATCCTATTATTCTTTTTGGCAACGATGAGCAGAAAGACAAGTATTTACCTGATATTGCAAGCGGTAAGAAGATAGCTGCTTTTGCAATAACAGAGCCGAATGCAGGATCTGATGCTTCTGCTATGGAGAGCAAGGCTCAAAAAGATGGCGATTCTTATATATTGAATGGAAGAAAGCAATGGATTACAAATGGCGGTGAAGCAGAGACTTATGTAGTTATTGCAATGACAAATAAAGCTAAAGGGGCCAGAGGTGCAACAGCTTTTATACTTGAAAAAGGTATGGAAGGCTTTGATTTTGGCAAAAAAGAGGACAAACTTGGTATCCGTGCATCAGCGACAAGAGAGCTTATTTTTAATAATTGCCGTGTTCCTAAAGAGAATGTTTTGGGTAAAGAAGGCCTAGGCTTTGTAGTTGCTATGAAGACTTTTGACTGTTCTCGCCCTGGAGTTGCAGCGCAGGCTCTGGGTATTGCTCAGGGAGCGCTTGAGCTGGCTACTGAGTATGCTCATCAGAGACACCAGTTTAATAAGCCGATAACAAGTTTTCAGGGAATACAGTTTATGCTTGCCGATATGGCAATGCAGATTGAAGCAGCAAGGGCTTTAATCTATGCTACTTGCAGAATGGTGGACAGCGGTAATATGTCTGTGGCTAAAGAGTCGGCTATAACCAAGGTGTTTGCATCCGATGTTGCTATGAAGGTTACGACTGATTGCCTTCAGATATTCGGCGGGTATGGTTATATGAAAGAGTATCCTATAGAAAAATATATGAGAGATGCAAAGATCACTCAAATATATGAAGGTACAAATCAGATATTAAGGGGTGTAATTGCATCTCATCTTATCAAGGAGCAGACTAAGAAAAAGTGAAAGTCATAGTCTGCATAAAACAGGTACCTGACACAACGAATGTCAAGATAGATCCAGAGACCAATACTTTAATTCGTGAAGGCGTTGAATCTATCATTAATCCTTTTGATACTTATGCTATTGAAGAAGGCTTGCGTATTAAGGAGAGGCTGGATGGGGTAGAGGTGATCGCTTTAACTATGGGCCCTCCTCAAGCAGAAGAGGCATTAAGAGAAGCGATATCTTTAGGTGTAGATAGAGCGGTGCTCTTATCAGATAGAAAGTTTGCAGGCTCAGATACCTGGGCTACAAGTTATGCCTTATCAAAAGCTATAGAGAAGATAGGAGATTATGGTTTAATTATATGTGGTAAGCAGGCAATAGATGGTGATACTGCCCAAGTTGGGCCTGGGATATCATCCTGGCTCGATCTTCCCCAGGCAGCATATGTTAGGCATATAGAAAAGCTGTCTAGAGATAAGGCGACTGTTGAGCGGATGACAGAAGAGGGCTATGATGTTATAGAGATACCGTTTCCTGCTGTATTTACTGTAGTAAAAGAGATCAATGAGCCTCGGTTCCCTTCACTTAAAGGCAAGATGCGTGCAAAGAGAGCCGAGATAGAAGTATGGTCGGCAGCTGATGTAGGCTTAGATGAATCTTGCGTTGGATTAAACAATTCTCCTACAAGAGTAGTGAAGATATTTACACCTCCAGTTAGAGAGAAAGGCATGATCTTAGAGGGAGATATATCAGAAAACGTTGATAAGTTAACAGATTTAATAAGGGATGTTTTGATAGGATGATTACAGTATTAATAGAAAAATGTAGCGGTTGCGGGGTATGCATCAAGTCTTGCCCTTTTTCGGCTATTAAGATTAAAGATAAAGAGCTGATAATAGATTTAGAGAAGTGTAATTTTTGCGGAGCTTGCGTTGAGATCTGTCCTCTTTCGGCTATTGAGATAAAAAGAGAGGAGATAAAACGTGATCTGTCGGCCTATAAGAATGTCTGGGTCTTTGCGGAACAAAAAAAAGGAATAGTTCAGCCGGTCGTATATGAGCTGCTTGGAAAAGGCAGGGAATTGGCAGATAGTTTAGGAGTTCAACTCTGGGCGGTGTTGCTTGGAAATAATATAAAGGATGTATGTAGAGATTTAATAGCCAGCGGAGCAGACAAAGTTTTGGCAGCAGAAGATGAGCTCTTAGAGAACTACCTGGATGAGCCTTATACTCAAGTACTTGTTGATTTAATTGAAAAACATAAGCCGGAGATAGTCTTAACCGGCGCTACAACTATTGGGCGTGCACTCATATCTCGCGTTGCAGTTAAGATAGGCGCAGGCCTTACTGCAGATTGCACAGGATTAGAGATAGACCTTAAAGATAAAATTTTACTCCAGACACGCCCTGCTTTTGGCGGTAATATTATGGCAACTATAATTACACCTAACCATAGGCCTCAAATGTCGACTGTGCGGCATAAGGTAATGAAAGAAGCTCAGATTGATAACACTAGAAGCGGAGAGGTTGAACTGATAAATTATAATGGTAAATTAAGTTCCAGAACAAAATTGATTGATGTTATAGATGAAGTAGGCAAAAGTGTAAATCTAACAGAGGCTGATGTTGTAGTGTCAGGCGGATATGGTTTAGGTAAGCCTGAAAATTTTAAGATTATCGAAGGGTTAGCCGAGGTCTTAGATGCTGCTGTTGGAGCATCACGTTCGGCTGTAGATAATGGTTGGATTCCTTATGCTCATCAGGTAGGTCAGACCGGACGTACTGTCTGCCCTAAGCTATATATTGCCTGCGGGATATCAGGTCAGATTCAACATTTAGTAGGTATGCAATCCTCAGATGTTATTGTTGCTATAAACAGAGATTCTGAAGCTCCAATATTTAAGGTTGCAACCTATGGAATAGTAGGAGATCTTTTTGAAGTTATACCTCTTTTAACTAAGAGATTGAATGAAATATTAAAAAAAGCGAGGGTCTAAATTGAAAGTAGATAAAGATTATGAAAATCTTGTAAAAGAGACGTTGTACTTGCTTTCAATAACTCAGGATTTGGATGAGAAAGGTAAATATGAGCATGGGGTAAGAGTAGCCCTTATGTCTGAGAAAATAGCAGAGGAAGTATTGCCTCAAGAGAGAGATTTAATGTTCTTTGCAGGTCTTGTGCATGATATAGGAGGTTTGGGTTCTAGAAACCATATTCTACACCACCCTGATCTGCTTGCACAGATTCAAGATCCGGATATATTTGAACACCCTTATAGAGGCGTGCATTTAATAAGGATGTTTCCAGTTCTCTTCCAAGGTCAGTATAGAATGTCGGATTATATCTTTGAACACCATGAATGGTGGAAAGGGGTGGGATATCCTCGTCAGTATAAAAAGAATGAGATTCTGCTTGGAGGTAGAATTTTAAGAGCAGCTGATGCTTTTGATATCTATTCTCGGCATGGACAGAACAAAAGTGAGATCAATCCTCAGTCAGCTATTAATGTCCTAGAGTCCAACGAAGAGCTTGACCCTGATATTTTGAATATCTTAAAAGAGATTATAAAAGATAAAGAGTTTATGGGGTTATATCTTAAGCCTCAGGATATGATTCTAGAATATGTAAGGAGCAAGGATTTAAACATAATCCTTAACCATAGAGATGAAGATGATCTGTTCGCATTCATCGGGTATTTAATAGATTTTAAAATAGATTCTAATGCAATGGGTCACTCAGAAGGGGATACGCATTATTCGGTACAGATTGCAAAAGCGTTAAATTTGCCAGAAGATGAAGTGACTATGATAAGAAGGGGTGGGTATCTGCATGATATAGGTAAATTATCTATTCCGCATATGGTATTAAATAAACCAGCTTGGCTGACAGAGCAGGAGTGGCAGATAGTCAAAAAGCATTCTGCGATAACTGTTGAGCTGCTTGATTCAATCCCCTCATTTAAAAAATATGTTTTTGCAGGATATCACCATGAGCGCTGGGATGGTAAAGGTTATCATCAGGGTTTAAAAGGCGAAGAGATACCGCTAGGAGCCAGAATTATCTCGGTTGCCGATGCTCTAGATGCTATGACATCTAAGAGGACCTATCGTCCTGTCCTTACCTTCAAAGAGGCATTAAAAGAGCTTAAGAGTAATGCCGGGACTCAGTTTGATCCTAAGATTATTGAGGAGACAGTTAGGATTTATAAGTGAAGTTTGATCTTTTAATCCTATCCTTTATTCAAGGAATTGCGGAGTTTCTTCCTATAAGCAGTTCAGGACATCTTCTATTTTTGAGTAATTTATTAAATTTAAATATCGATAAATTTATCTTCACCATATTCCTTCATCTAGCTGCTCTCTTAGCTATACTCTTTTACTTTTATCCCAGAATAAAAATTTTATTAAAAGATAATATATATATATTAAAGGTTCTTGCAGCTTTTTGCACGACTATCATAGTCGCTCTCTATCTTAGAAGATATGTTGTTGCAATATACAACATGGAAGGATTAAATATTTTAGGACCATTTTTTATAATAAGCGGAGTATTGTTATTTTTGCCGAGGTTAAGAAAGAATCAAAGTCAGAGTCTAACTTTTAAATCTGCATTGTTGATAGGATTTGTGCAGGGGGTCTCAGTCTTTCCAGGGATATCGCGCTCTGGTATTACCATTGTATTAGCCCTATTGCTTGGATTAACTAGAGAAGAAGCGTTTAGATTCTCTTTTCTTTTAGCTATTCCGACAATAATTGGAGCAGGCGTTTATGAGCTTTTAAAATCAAGCTGGAATTTCCAAGCATTTAATGTTATTAATATTTCATATGTAGGTTATTTTGTGATAACTTTCATCGTGAGCTTAGCATCTCTTGCTATTCTAGAGAAAACGGTCTTTAGAAAGAAGCTTTCATTTTTTGGCTACTACTGTTGTATAATAGGGCTAATCGTCTTATTTATAGGAGGCTAGAATGATACATGTAGGAATAATAGGGGCATTAGGATATACAGGTAAGGAGCTCATACATTATCTATCCAGACATCCGGTTGTTAGGATATATAAGCTCTGGGATAATGCAGTGGATAAAAAGGGAGCGAGAATAGATTCAATATTCCCTGAGTTTAAGAATATAGTAAATACAAAGGTTGAGCATTTTAATAAGAAGGACTTAGATGTTGTTGATGTTGTTTTTCTTGCTCTCCCTCACACCGTATCTATGAAGATTGCTCCTAGTATTCTAGATAAGGTGAGCCTCTTGATAGATCTCTCTGCGGACTACAGGTTTAAGAGCCATAAGTCTTATCAGAAGTGGTATAAGGCAGATCACTTGGATAAGAAGAATTTAAAAAAGGCTGTCTATGGTCTTCCTGAAATTAATAGAAGCGAGATTAAAGGAGCTAAGCTTATTGCCAACCCTGGCTGTTATCCAACAAGCATGATATTGGGTCTATATCCTCTTGCAAAGGAAGGACTGCTTGATAATGCTCAAGTTATAGTAGACTCTAAGACAGGCACTTCTGGCGCAGGAAGAAAGGCAGCTACAGGATTAATATTTTCTGAACTCAATGGTAATCTGCGGCCTTATAAGATAAATAAACATCAGCATATGCCCGAGGTTACAGCGTTTTTTAAAGATGAGTTAAATAAGAGCGTAGATTTAAGCTTTGTTCCTCAGCTGATACCAATTAATAGGGGCATAATCAGCATGATCTATACTGTATTTAAGAATAAAAAGAAAAAAGATCTCTATGGGTTGTATAAAAAATATTATTCCAAAGAGCCTTTTATCAGAATCTCCAAGAAGGGTGAAGTTACTGAGTTAAAGGACGTTGCCTTTACCAACTTCTGCGACCTGAGTTATTTAGATTTTATAAATGACAATACATTTTTGATAATTTCCTGCATAGATAATCTGGGGAAAGGAGCTGCCTCTCAAGCTGTACAGAATATGAATATTGCTCTTGGTTTTGATGAAAAAGAAGGGTTAATATGATTACACCCAAAGGTTTTGTTTTTAACGGAATAAACTCTCGCGTTAAGAAGCAAGCTAAAGACCTGGGTATTATAATAACTGAAGAAAAAGCAGATGCGGTTGGATTTTTTACCAAAAATGAATATAAGTCTGAGTCTCTCTTGGTCTGTCAGAGAAATATAGAAGATGGTTTAGCTCAGGCTATTGTTGTAAATAGCGGTTGTGCTAATTGCGGATTGGGCAAGAAGGGAGAGGCTGCAGCATTAAAAATATGTTCTGAAGTTGCTAAGGAACTAAAAACTAAAAAGTCCGACGTGTTGATTGCTTCTACAGGATCAATAGGTATACCTCTTGAAGAGCAGAAGATAGTCTCTAGTATTCCTAGGTTGATTAAAGGGGCTCTAAGCACTAAGGCAGAAGATTTTGCTAGAGCAATCATGACAACAGATAAATACCCTAAGGTCTCTGCTCTTAAATTGAAGAGCGGTGTTACTATATTAGGCATAGCTAAGGGTGCCGGGATGATAGAGCCTAATATGGCTACAACCCTATCGTTTCTTTTGACAGATGCAAAGATAAGAAGGAGTTCTCTGGCTAAGATTGTAAAATCAGCCCTCGATTTGACTTTTAACAGGATATCTATAGATGCTGATCAGAGCACAAACGATACTTTTCTTGCTTTGGCCAACGGTGCTAGCTCTGTCGATGTTGAGGTTTCTAGAGATAAGAGAGATGAATTTATAAAAGGTGTTTTTAAGGTGCTGCATGATTTAGCGTATGAAATAGTCGAGAACGGTGAAGGGGCGACTAAGATAGTAAAGATAGAAGTAAAATCTGCAAAGAGTAGAATAGTAGCTGAAAAAATATGCAGGAAGCTTGCATCTTCCATGCTCTTTAAAAGCTCGCTATATGGAAATAGCGCTAACTGGGGCAGAATTCTATCCTCAGTCGGCTCTCTAAGTTTGGGTGTTGGCAAGAGTTATGATATAAATTATGGTAATATCAAAGTTGTTAAAAATGGTCTGAGTCTATATAATAATAAAAAGAGAGCGGATGATTATTTGAAGAAGTCTAAAGAGGTAAAGATTGTTTTGGATTTCAAAAAAGGCGGAGATGATTTTTTTATGTATACAACTGATCTCTCCCCAGATTATGTTAAGTTAAATAGCTGATGGAAGATTTAATTAAAAAAGCCCATATTCTAGTTGAAGCGTTTCCTTATATTGAAGAGTTTAGAGGAAAAATTATTGTAATTAAATACGGCGGCAGGGCTTTATTGAGTGAAGATGCAAAAAATAATATATTAAAAGATATAGCTTTTATGTCTCTTGTAGGTATAAAGCCGATTATTGTTCATGGTGGCGGCTATAAGATCACAGAGTTGATAGCTCAATCAGGGGGAATATCTAAGTTCATTGAAGGAAAGAGAGTTACGAATAAAAAGACCATGCAGATGGTTTATAAGGTGCTTAAGAATATGAATGAGGATCTAGTTAGTGAGATCAAAAGTTTTAGAGGTAATGCGCAGGGTATTAATCCTAAGATAGATAAAAATGTATCTGTAAGGCAAGAATCAAAAAATTTAGGCTACGTAGGAGTAGTTGATAAGATAAGCTCAGAGAGCATTTTAAAACTCACAGAGAGAGAGATTGTGCCTGTAATTATGCCTGTTGGGCTTGATAAAGATGGTGAGTTATACAATGTAAACGCAGATGATATGGCTGCAGAACTTGCAATAAGTTTAAATGCTGAAAAGTTAGTTCTTCTCACTGATGTAAAGGGTATTTTAAGAGATAAGAGCGATGAGGAGAGTTTGATTCCAAGCTTACATGCCTCAGAAGTAGATGATCTTATAAGAATGGATGTTATATCAAGCGGTATGGTGCCTAAAGTAAAAGCCTGCCTTAGAGCCTTAGATAGAGGCGTCAGAAAGACTCACATTTTAGACGGTCGAGTGCCCCATGTTGTTCTTCTGGAGGTATTTACGGAAGAGGGTGTAGGCACAGAGATTATAGTCTAGTAACCTATCTTTTCTAATTAAATAAATTTAAAAAGTTTGTTTAGCAATTTGACATAGGTTTATTTTATGGTATAAATATCATAGATTATAAGGGGCAGCAATTATAGAAAGATAATTTATGAAGAAACTAATTATATTATTTATTATTCCAATTCTATTCTTGTCGTTTAGTTCTTATTCTAACTCTGAGGATTTGGAGCAATGCCCACTTGTTTTGCCGAGCATTACTTCTGGTGAATATTCAAAAGTTTTTTCGGGTAACGCGTTTAACAAGAGACTAAACGAGATATTGTTAAGTCAACAATTAAATGAAATAAATTCCGAAACGCTTTATAACTCTTATCTAATTCTGGCTATTGAAGGTCTTAATGGTATGGTCGAGCAAAATACAGGCTTGCCATATGATGTAGTAAGAGTAGGAGAAGGAAATGAACTAATACCTGTAGATAAAAAAGTAAGCGGATTGGAAATTGGTTTGCAGATATTGAATTTAGTTATCCAAAGAGATTTAGAAATTATGACAGATGATCAAGTTTTATTAAAAATGGATATTGTTTTAAATTCCATAGATAAAGCAGCGAAAAAAAACGGTTTTCTTTACGATTTTGTGTCTTTACCCAGTCTTAATAAACATAAACTGAGTAACGTTTCAGATGTGTTTAACAGCGGTTATTTGGCAGCAGCTTTAATGATAGCAAATCAAGCGTTTGAAGGAACTGTAGTTAGCGATAGATGTCAGTTGATTTTAGATGAAATGGATTTTAATTTCTTTTATTCCAATAATGGCCAGTTGTACGGCGATTCTAATAAAGGATATAGCGTCGGGCAGTTTGGCAGTGAGGTGCTATTACCTGCAATAGTTGCAACGTCAACAGACAATGTGCCTGATAGTGTCATAGCGCCTAGCGACTCAATATCGATTTATCGAGAGACATATACTACTAATGAGGGGGAAGAAATTAGTGTTATTCCTGCATGGGGTGGACAGATCTGGACTATACTTATGCCGCTTCTTTTCTTGGGACCTGAGGTGGAAAATCCTGATACAGGTGAAAATGTTATTGCTGGATTTATAGAGAATGCCAGACGTTGGGTAGAAATTCAGATTGATGTAGCAGATAAGCTTGATTTAAATATTTGGGGTTGGTCTCCTTGTGCGGCTGTTTCTTCTAAGTATATTTACGATAGTGAAAATGGAGTTCCTGGTTTAGAGCAATATGGTAATGCTGGAAATCCGCGCAATAATCCTGTTGCTATATATGTTAGTTTTTTAGCGTTAGGTGTATTGTCTGGGTATGATGTAGCAAGCCCTCAAATACAAGCTACATTAGAAAATTTAGAAGCAATGATAAGTTTAAATCCAGATGTCAATAATTCAAATTATGGATTCCTAGATTCAATAACACAAGACGGGGAAGTTTCACCATTTATATTAGGATTGGATAAAGGCATGGAAGTTATTGGTATGTTCAATGCCTACCGAAGAAGTAGTGGTAATCAGGGAATAGAAGGTTATTTTTGGCAGTATTTGGAAGAAAACGGAATGACAGATACAGTAAGAGAACTTCTTGGTCAACGTAGTAAAGAAATTTTGACGACAATCGGCGTTGAGAATATGTAGTATTTTTATATAGTTTTTTCAAATTTATCTTTTTGCAAATATAAAGTGTGCTTGTTTTTTAAGACCTTTCTAGTATAATCTTATCCACTAATTAAATGAGGAGGAAGATATGGTAGGACTAGATTTATTGAAAGAGAGATGTGATAGTGATAGTTTAGAGAAGATTTCTGGCTTGGGCCAGGAGGTTGTTGATTTTATCGTTAAGTATGTTGAGCTCTGTAATCCCGATAGCGTATTTATTAGAAACGATTCAGATCAGGATGCAGAGTATGTTAGAAGCAAGACGCTAGAGCTTGGAGAGGAGAGATCTCTTAAGAAGAGCGGTCATACCATTCATTTTGATGGTATCCGTGATCAGGCTAGAGATAAAGAGAATACTAAATTTTTGGTCACTCCAGACTCTAAACTCGAAGGCCTTAACTCTATCGATAGAGTTAAAGGATTAGATGAGATAGAAGGGCTGCTTAAAGATATTATGAAGGGTAAAGAGATGTACGTTCTCTTTATGGGTTTAGGTCCTGTTGATTCTGAATTCTCTGTTTATGCTGTTCAAATAACAGATTCTTCTTATGTATCCCATTCCGAAGATATTCTCTATAGGGGAGCATATGAGGTTTTTAAGAAAAACCCGGATCTTGATTTCTTTAGATATGTTCATTCAGCAGGAGAGTTAGATGAAAACAAAGCAAGTAAGAATATAGATAAGAGGCGCGTTTATGTTGATTTCTCAGAAGATACAGTATATTCGACAAATACTCAGTATGCCGGCAATACTGTAGGTTTAAAGAAGCTGGCTCTTCGCCTTGCAATAAAAAAGGCTGACCATGAAGGTTGGCTTGCTGAGCATATGTTTGTTATGGCTGTACATGATGAAGATGGCAATAAGAACTATTTTACAGGGGCCTATCCATCGTCTTGCGGTAAGACTTCTACTTGTATGGTGGAAGGTGAAAGAATTATAGGAGATGATATTGCTTATTTAAAGAAGAGAGATGATAGAGTCTATGCTGTTAATGTTGAGAGGGGTATATTCGGTATTATGAAAGATGTTAACTCTGATGATGCTCCATTGATATGGGAGGCACTCAATAAAGAAGGAGAGGCGATATTCTCAAATATACTGATTAAAGACAAAACTCCTTATTGGAAAAACGATGGCAGGGTTACTCCGGATGATGGAGAGAACTTTTCAGGGTCTTGGCATGTAGGCAAAAAAAATGAATCCGGCAATGAGATTCCTTTTGCTCATCCTAACGCAAGATATACAATAAGTCTTAAGAATTTAGAGAATGTAGATAGTGAGCTAGATAATCCTAAAGGAGTATTTGTAAAAGGGGTAATCTATGGCGGCAGGGATTCTAATACCTGGGTACCTGTATTTGAAAGCTTCAATTGGATTCATGGTGTTGTCTCAATTGCAGCGTCTTTGGAGTCTGAGACAACTGCAGCAACTTTGGGCAAAACCGGAGAGCGTAAGTTTAATCTGATGGCTAATTTAGATTTTCTGTCTATTCCAATAGGAAAATATCTAAAGAACCATCTTGATTTTGTAAAAGATATTAAAGAGCCCCCGGTTATATTCGGTGTAAATTATTTTCTACTTAATGAGCATGGCGAGTATATAAGCGGTATGCATGATAAGAGGGTGTGGCTTAAATGGATGGAACTAAGAGTAAACAAGAAGGTAGGTGCAGTCAGTACCCCTATAGGGAGCATTCCTGAATGTAAAGATTTAGAGAGGCTGTTTAAAGAATTATTGAATAAAGAGTTCTCTTTGGATGAATACAATATGTTCTTCAGCATTAGATGTCCTCAGAACTTAGAGAAGATTGAGAGAATAAGGAATATCTATAATGGATTTAAAGATATTCCTGAAGAGATCTTCTCTATATTAAGTGAGCAAGAGAGCAGAGTTAAAGAGGCTCAGGATAAATTCGGCGATTTAATAATCCCAGATAAATTTATTTAAAATGGGAATAACGTATCTATCCAAAAAAGCTTATGAAAAATTAAGGGAAGAGCTTAAGCATCTTAAGTTTGTTAAGCGTAGGCAGATCTCTAAAGACTTAGAGCATGCTAGGTCCTTAGGAGACTTAAAAGAGAATGCCGAGTACCATGCAGCTAAAGAGTCGCAGGGGTTGAACGAGAAAAAGATCTATGAGATAGAGGCAAAGCTCTCAACAGTTGAATTTATTGATAATCTTGATATTTCAAAAGATGAGATAAGGATAGGAGCAAAGGTCAAGCTGCTTGATCTTGGCGATAAACAGGAGTGTGAGTACCAATTGGTCGGTGCTGATGAATCTAATCCTTCAGAAGGGTTTATCTCTGTTGATTCACCTATAGGAAGGGCTCTTCTGGGGCATAAGAGAGAAGATGAGCTGGATATAAAAATTCCGGCTGGAGTCTTAAAATATAGAGTCATCGATATTTCTCGGTAAGATTTACCTGTAGAGCTTGTTTGTAATAGCTAATCTTTTATCAATTTTTTATCTTCTATAGTTTTCATTAATACAGCTATATTCTATCTCTTTTCTACTGTGATATTGCTGGAAAGAGTAGTTTTTTCGTTTAATAGGTAATATAATGGATCTCAAGTCTCTTTAAGTTTAACGTTAATATTTTATTTTTTGAAGACAGCTATAATAGTTCCAACCTACAATGAGAGAGAGAACATCCTTTTCCTTATAGATATATTAAGGAAGAGATATCCTGAGTTTGATCTCTTAGTTATTGACGATAACTCTCCCGATATGACTTATGAAGTGGTTAGAGAGTTCTCTATGAGGGATGATAAAGTCAAACTGCTCTTTAGAGAAAGAAAGGAGGGTTTAGGCAGGGCGCTCTGTTCTGGCTATCGCTATAGTATGGCCAATGGTTATCAAAGGTTAATACAGCTTGATGCTGATTTCTCTCATCCTCCTGAGTATATTGATTTAATATTAAAAGGTTTGAACTCTGCAGGCCTTGTTATAGCCTCCAGAAATATAGCCGGAGGCGGGGTTGAGAATTGGTCTCTGTTTAGGATATTAGTGAGCCGTTTAGCCAATCTGGCAACTAGTATTATGCTAAGACTAGGAGTGAGAGATGCAACCTCTGGTTTTAGAGGGTTCTCAAGAGATTTTATAGAAGATTTTATAAAAAAAGGCCCTATATCTAGAGGTTATATTATCCAAGTTGAGACAACCTTCTATGCTAGAAGATTGGGTTATGGTATAAAAGAAGTACCTTTTATATATAGAGAGCGGGAAAGAGGTAAGTCAAAGTTAGATATCAAGGAAGTTTTGATTTCGGTTTTTACACTCATAAGGCTTGCTTTTAAAAGATGTAATTGAATAATTAAGCTATTACGTATAGAATTTTTAAAATGAAATACAGATTTTTATTGATATTATTGGTGCTCTCGATGGGTTGTGCAACTATGCCTTCTGGCAGATACTCTTCTTATTATAGAGAGATAGATGAAAAAGGGCATATATCTTTAAATGAATTTGCCAGGAAGCATGATTTTCAGATAGACTTTGATCCTTTTCTTAAGAAAGTATATCTTACCAAAGGAGATAGCATAGAGCTGATATTTGCATTGGAATCTTCAGTAGCCTTGCTCAATGATCAGGTTCTTAGGCTGCAGGACAGTTTAAAAGTAGAGAGAGGAGATATTAGGCTCTCTTCCCAAAGTGCCAGAATGATTATAAATCAGATCTACTATGATAAGAAGCCTCAGGAAAAGAAGCAGAAGAAGATATCGGATATCCATAGAGTGCATACTATTGTATTAGATCCCGGACATGGTGGAAAAGATCCCGGGGCAATAGGTGTAAGCGGGGTTAAAGAGAAAGATCTGGTTTTAAGTATAGCAAAGATACTTAAATCTAAACTGGCGTCTGCAGGTTATAAGGTAAAGATGACACGTAGCGATGATAGTTATGTTTCACTCTGGAATAGAGTTGCTTTTGCTAACCGTGAGGGAGCGGATCTCTTTCTCTCGATACATGCTAACAGTGCCCGGGCAAAGAGCGCCTCTGGGTTTGAGGTTTTTTATCTTTCAGAGGCAAGCGATGAAAGCGCAAGGTCGCTTGCTGCAGCTGAGAACTATCCCTTGGGGTTTGAGGAGAGCCTATCTCAAGATTTAAATGTTCAGGCAACTATCTGGGACCTTCTGTATACTGAGAATAGAAAAGATGCAATAAAGCTAGGCAGAAAGATATGTTTAGCCATGGATAGCTTGGTTTCAACGAAAAATAGAGGTTTAAAGAGCGCTAATTTTTATATTTTAAGAGGAGCGCAGATGCCGGCTGTATTAGTAGAGGTTGGATTTATCTCCAATAAATATGAGGAGTCTAATTTAAATACCTGGAGATTCAAGAGTAATATAGCAGAGGCATTAGTTAGAGGAGTTGAATCTTATGAGAAAGAGTATCTGGTGAGCCATGGATATAATAGATAGAAGAGAACTGCCAATAGCTGTCTTTGATTCCGGAGTAGGGGGTCTTACAATTGTTAAGGAGATTTTAAATATCTTACCTCAGGAATCAGTGCTCTATTTAGGTGATACTGCGCGGGTACCTTATGGAGCTAAATCAGCCGAGACAGTTAAGAGGTTTACAGAGGAGGCTATCTCTTTTTTCAAACCCAAAGGGATAAAGATGCTTCTCATTGCTTGTAATACCTCATCTAGCCTGGCTCTACCTAGTCTTAGAGAAGATTATGGTTTTAAAATACTGGGGGTAGTTGATGCCGGAGCAGAAGAGGCTGCTAAGGTGAGCAGGATTAAGAGGATTGGAGTGATAGGGACAGAGGCGACCATAAGCAGCGGGATCTATGAGAGAAAATTAAAAGAGTTAGACCCAAGCTTAGAAGTTTTCAGTAAGTCTTGCCCTCTCCTTGTTCCTCTTGTTGAAGAGGGGTGGATAGATGAACCTGAAAGCTATAAAATAGCTTCTAAATATTTAAAGAGCTTAAAGGATAAGAAGATTGATACTTTAATATTGGGTTGTACGCATTATCCTTTAATGAAGAAGATGATTCAATATGGGATAGGTGAACATGTTGCATTGATAGATTCTGCCAAAGCTTTCATAAAGAGAGTAAGAAATGTTTTATCAAGCGATGATATTCTCTCTAATAGAAAAGATAAAGAGTACAGGTTCTATGTAACAGATGAGCCGGGTAAATTCAAAGAGCTTAGTGAGGTTTTTTTAGGCGCTGCCTTAGGTACAGTTGAGAGAGTTGATTTAAAGGAGTGTAATAATGTATCAGATTTCAATAAAGTCTAGTTTTTCTGCTGCCCATAACTTAAGGGAATATAAGGGTAAGTGTGAGAACCTTCATGGCCATAACTGGAACATAGAGGTCTTTGTAGAATCAGATAGATTGAATAAGGAAGGCATGGTTATTGACTTTATAGATTTAAAAGCAATCTTAAAAGAGGCGCTGGCTAAGTTGGATCATAACTATATAAATGAGGTTAAGCCGTTCGATAGTTTGAATCCGACATCTGAGAATCTCTCCTGGTACATCTTTAGGGCGATGGGAGAGGCTCTCTCTGATAATGGTATTAGAGTAAAGAGAGTTGATGTTTGGGAGACTGAATCATCTAGAGCCAGCTACTATGAATAATAAAAAGGGAATTGTTCTATTATCAGGGGGGCTTGACTCTTCAACCTCTCTTTATTATGCGCTAGATAAGGGTTATGAAATTAAAGCTCTTATTTTTGACTACGGTCAGAGAGATAAGAGAGAGATTGATTTAGCTAAGAGCATAGCTCAGGCAGCAGGAGTTGAATATGAGATTATTAATCTAGATTTTAGCTGGGGCGGCAGTGCTCTTTTAGATAAAGATATAGAATTACCTCAGGGAGATTTGGAGAGGGAAGATATACCCCTAAGTTATGTGCCTTCAAGAAATATAGTCTTTCTCTCTATTGCTTTAAGCTATGCTGAGGCAAAGTTATTTGATGAGATATTTATCGGTGCTAATGCGGTTGACTATTCCGGGTATCCGGACTGCAGGCCTGATTTCATGGAGGCATTTCAAAGAGTTGCAGATTGCGGGACAAAATCAGGCATTGAGGGCAGACCAATAAAGATATCAGCTCCTTTACTTAAGTTAAAAAAATCAGAGATTATAAAGTTAGGCAATAGTTTAGGTGTCCCCTTTGATTTAACTTCCTCTTGCTATGAAGGAGACAGTGAGCCCTGTATGAAGTGTGACTCTTGCTTAATAAGAGAGAGAGGCTTTAAAGAGGCAGGATTAGAAGATCCTATAATAAAAAGATGAAAAATTCAAAAGCTAAGATATCAGAAATTTTTTACTCTATTCAGGGTGAAGGGATATATTTGGGTTATCCTCAGGTGTTTATAAGGTTTTGGGGTTGTAATCTAGGCAGCTGCCAGTATTGCGATACCAAGCTTAATGATTTTAAAGAATATACTCTAGAGCGTATTAAAAAAGAGATCAGAGGTTTAAATAAAGGTTGCCATTCGATATCTCTTACGGGAGGAGAGCCTTTAGTTCAGGCTGATTTTATCAAAAAATTATTAGGTTCTCTAGAAGATAGCGAGAAGGTTTATCTTGAGACTAACGGAGTATTGTCTAAGCAGCTTGAAAAAATCATAGAAGATGTTGATATAGTTGCTATGGATATGAAGCTTCCTTCATCTTCAGGTTTAAAGCCTTTTTGGGATGAGCATAGAAAGTTCTTACTTGTTGCCTGGGAGAAGCAGGTTTTTGTTAAGATGGTTGTAGTAGAAAAGACCACCGTAAAAGATTTTAGAAGGGCTCTTGAGATTATCCTCTCTGTTGACACTTCAATCCCTCTTGTTATCCAGCCCCACTTTGAAGATAGCTCTCCTAAACTCGTAGATAAACTGCTAAGGTTTCAGGAGGAGGCTTTTAGATCTCTGATACATGTAAGGGTAATACCCCAGCTTCATAAAGGAATGAATATAAGATGAGAGTAGATTTTAAAAGAATAGCCAAAGAGCTCTACCTAGAAGCAAGTTTTAATCTAAGAAGAGATATTAGAAAGGCTTTAGTTAAAGCCTATAGTCAGGAGAGAGAGAAACTAGTTAAAGAAGCTTTAAGTGCAATCTTAAAGAATGGAGATCTTGCCAAGAAAAATAGAATGGCAATCTGCCAGGATACAGGTTATCCGGTATTATTTTTAAAAATCGGTGATATCGGAATTAAGAATTTAAACAGTATAACAGGAGATTTAACCAAAGGGATAAGAGAGGCCACTATAAGAGGTCATTTACGTTACTCGGTTGTAGTAGATCCATTAGATAGAATGAAAATAGCACCCAATATACCTCCTATATTTCATATAGAGTTTAATAACAGCAAGAGGTTAGAGATAGAACTTTTAGTTAAAGGGTTTGGCTCTGAGAATCAGACAAAGCTCTCTATGTTGAGTCCAAATACTTTAGATAGCGATATTGTAGGTATTGTAGCTGATCATATTAAGGTTGTTGGGTCTAAAGCCTGCCCGCCTTATGTAATAGGTATTGGAATCGGGGGAACTGCCGATAAGGCTATTATACTCTCAAAAGAGGCAGCATTAATTAGCTTAGATAAGAAAAATAAAAATAAGAGACTAGCAGATTTAGAGCAGAGGATAAGAGAAGAAGTAAATAAGCTTAAGATAGGGCCTTTAGGTGTGGGCGGGGAGACGACCTGTCTAGGCGCTAAGGTGCTAACACATCCAACACATATCGCAGGGTTGCCCCTTGGAATAACGGTATCCTGTCATGCTGTGAGATCTGCCAAGAAAATTATCAAGTTTAAATAATGAATATAGAGAGTCCGTTAACAGCCGGTATTATTAAAAGCCTAAAAGCGGGGGAGCTGGTTTATTTAAGCGGAGCTATTTATACAGCTCGTGATAAGGCTCATAAGAAGATATTTGATTTAATAGATAAAGGAAGAGAGCTGCCTTTTAACTTAAAAGATTCAATTATATATTACTGCGGACCTGCTCCAAAAAAGAGAGGAGAGGCTATAGGATCTTGCGGTCCTACGACAAGCTCTAGAATGGATAAGCATACCCCTTTACTCTATGAGTTAGGGCTAGGGGCAACAATAGGAAAAGGAGAGAGGGGTGAAGATGTAGTAGATGCTGTTAAAAAGTATAAAGGAGTATATTTCTTAGCCTGGGGTGGTTGCGGTGCCTATCTAAGCAGCTTTGTTAAGAGTTCAAAAATAATAGCATTTAAAGAGTTAGGTGCTGAGGCAATTAGAAGATTAGAGGTTGAGAGATTTCCTTTGGTTGTTGCAGTAGACAGCTATGGTAATAAAATATGGGATAAAAGGGGTAAAAAATGAGATTAGATAATAGAAGTAATGATCAGTTGAGAAAAGTTAAGATTACAAAAGATTATATTGAATATGCAGAAGGTTCATGTCTTATTGAAGTGGGCAATACCAAAGTGATCTGCACCGCTTCAGTTGAAGAAAAGGTTCCGCCTTTTTTGAGAAATTCAGGAAGCGGCTGGATTACAGCAGAATACAGCATGCTACCCAGGTCTTGTAAGAGTAGAGTTGTAAGAGAGGCCAGGAAGGGTTCAGTTGGAGGAAGAACTAGTGAGATTCAGCGCCTGATAGGAAGATCTCTAAGAGCAGTAGTAAATTTAAAGGGTTTTGGTGAGAGGACCATCTGGATAGATTGCGATGTTGTCCAGGCAGATGGAGGGACCCGCACAGCATCTATTACAGGTGGTTTTGTTGCTCTATATTTAGCATTTCAGAAACTTATAAAAGATGAGGCTATTAAAGAGAGTCCAGTTAAAACTTTTTTAGCTGCAGTCTCTGTTGGTTTAATAGATAAAGAGGTAATGCTTGATTTGGCATACAGTGAGGATTTTAAAGCCGATGTTGATATGAATCTTGTTATGACTGAATCTAAAGATATTGTTGAGATTCAGGGAACAGCTGAAGGAGAGCCGTTCTCAAAGAGAAAGATGGATCAGCTTGTAAAGCTAGCAGAGAAAGGAATAGAAGAGTTAATAGCTATCCAGAAGAAGACTCTAAAGGTTAAATGAAGAGGCTCCTCCTTGCTACTTTCAATCAAAATAAAGTCAAAGAGATTACTCAGATTGCTGGAGATTTAAATCTTGAAATTGAATTTCTATACTTAAAAGACTTTAATAATATAAAGGAAGCCGTTGAAGACGGTAAGACATTTAAAGATAATGCTATTAAGAAGGCAAGAGATTATTATACACAAACCGGCATTGTTACACTGGCTGAAGATTCAGGGCTTGCGGTAGATGCTTTAGATGGAGAGCCCGGAGTATATTCAGCTCGCTTCGGGGGGGAAGATAAAGATGATTATAAGAACAATCTTAAATTACTCCATATCTTAGAAGGCGTAACGGATAGAGCTGCTCATTTTGTCTGCTCCGCTGCTTTAGCTATATCTAGGGATAACATAGAGACATTTGAAGGTATATTAGATGGTAGCATATCTTGTCATATGATGGGGAATAGCGGTTTCGGCTATGACCCTCTATTTATACCTAAAGATTGCGATAAGACGCTGGCTGAACTAGGCTCAAATATAAAGAATAAGATCTCACATAGATATAGGGCAATTAGAGATGTTTTTAACTTTATAAAGGAGAATTATTAGAATTTTGGGGGTGACTTGTATTTTAAGTCTAATGTGGTATAAATATTGTATGATATGTTTAAAATGAACAAATTAAAAAAATATAGCAACCGACTTGACAGCAGATTATATTATGGTATAAATATTACAGGAGGTAGAAGGGCTTGAGAAAAAGATTATGAAGAGAACAAAACTTAACAACATTATTCTCTGTATTATCGGTGCTCAGGAGGGGCATTGTCAAGATAGATTAAGGAATTCAAATAAACGGGTGTTTAATTTGGTAAAAAAGGAGGAAGTTAAAATGAATAAAGCATTAGTAATTCTTGTGTTAGGCATGTTGTTTATAACTCAGCTTGCATCTGCAGCAATTAATCAAACAGGTCAAATCGCAATAAGTTTAAGGTTGGGTCAGGTGATTAACGAACGAGCTGATCAGGAAATTGAAGGTGCTCGCGAAATAAATGGAATCGCTGCAGGTATTGACGCTGGTACCATAGCGGTAACCGATAGAACTGTAGCAGAAAACGAAGGAGCGGCTTTTCTTGATTTTGTAAATAAAGTAAATGGTTTAAGCGATGAAAAAACTAATGATGCAGTTGAAATTAAGCAATGTGCAGCTATGGCATTGAATGGTTCTGAATTAAGTTTGCCAGCTGAAGCAGTCGATGTGTTGGCTGGTAAGTGGTCTGATAATCTTGATAGCATGCTTGAGGAATTACAGAAAGCAGATCAGGTGTTAGACGATGATACGATGACTGCAGTTATGAATATACAAGAATAAATATTACGGATGCTGGAGGCCTAAATAGGCCTCCAGCTTAAAAGGGGAGAGTATTATGAATAGAAAAAAGAAGATGTTTAAAACAAGGCAGCAAGAGTCTTTTTTTTATTCAATTAATAAAATCTTAATAAAAGATTTCATTAGCATTGTTGTTGCCTGCTCAATGCTTTTTGCTAATACTATCTGTTTGGCTGGCGATGAAGCTGAGACAGTACATGCTGATGGTGTATTCACAACTATGCCTATGGCCCCTGCGGCCAGCGATCTTATGGGTGTATCTTTGATTGACCAGACAGAAATTGTTGCAATAGAGCGGGTAGGAGTATTGCGCATAGAAGAGTTTAATGTAGGTTTTCAAGTAACATATATGCTTAACAATGGTGCCAAGATGCTACAAAGTTTAATCGTTTATCTTCCTATTAAGCGTGATGAAAATGAAGCGATAAGTGTCCCCGATGTCTATATCGAAACTCCTGAAATATCTGAAGCTGGGTTTCGTGGTGAATCTTGGAATATAAATCCTGGAGATGATTCTATTGGTTATCTTGAGATAGTAATTGTTAATAATGGAATTAACCTTATTACAGAGTATGCTCCGATTACTGATACGGCGATGGGTATTGAATTTACATATGATGGAGCTACGCGTGGCGTTTACAACCATGACCTTGATGATATTGATATGCTTAATCAATGTACATCGATTGTGAAAACATTAAATTTCTTTCTCAATCTCGAAGATTTTGATAGCAACAGTGCTAGCCATAGCGTTGAAAATCCTTCGATTGATAATCCTTCGGTTGATAATGAAAGTAACTCAATTTTAGATCATTTTCAAACCTTTGCGTTGCGTTTTTTTCCTGCACTTTTTCTTGGAGGCACTTTAGCTTATGAGATATATCTCCAACAGCAGCGTTGGATTAGGAGGAGTAATGAATAGAAAAAAGAAGATGTTTAAAGCAAGGCAGCAAGCATATTTTTTGTATTTAATTAATAAAATCTTAATAAAAGATTTCATTAGCATTGTTGTTGCCTGCTCAATGCTTTTTGCTAATACTATCTGTTTGGCTGGCGATGAAGCAGTTGCGGATGTTGGAAAAACGGTTTTGCCGGAATTACGCGGTACCCTAGAAGATATTGCGGAATGTTTTGGTCGAGCAATAACCACAGATGATGTTACTGTAATCGAAAGAGGTGGAGAACTAGGTAACTTGCCATTTTTAAGTGAATTAGATTTACCTAATTATCTTAGTGAAGGTGCTCTCGGTAATTTACCTATTGAGATAAGGGACTATAGTCTCGGAGACCTTAGTTTAAGTTCTATAGCTGGCATTGAAAGCAATCATCAGAGTACATTAGCGTGTACGAGAAATGGTGAACCAGAGTGGGCAATTAGGCGTAGCGTTAAAGATGGAGAAGTAAGCTTTACTGTTATGTGGGAAGAAGAGGGTGAGTATACAGAGTTGGCAGTTGATGCAGACGGCACTATAAGAAGAGTAATGCATGTAAGAACTTCTGGAGATTATAGAGGAGTATATGTTTATGAAAGTGATGATCCTGAAGGTTATGGACAGATTTTAATATCTGATTGGGATAATTCAATGGCTAACCCAGCTAACCATAATCTCCCTTATACAGAAGAGGTTCAGGATAGATTTGATAATTATTTGGATTATCTGCCTTCTGTTGAAGAATTTTTCAGCGATACGGCGACTTACATAGCAGAGACACCAGAAGAAGATAGAGTTAATTCCGATTTAAATGTTAGGGCAATTCCATACATTGTTTGGAATGAAAATATGGTAGATGATACTCCTGCTGATGCATTTGTGCACTCAGGGGGCACAGTGGTGTTTGCTCAAGTCGACATTGATGTATCTAAAGCGGAAGCTTTTAAATCAATCATGGATGAATTTTACAGATCTCTTGAGATTCTTGCAGGAGAAGAAGGAGGAGCAGGAGGAAGCGCAGTCGACCCTACTGTAGATGCTCAGGTAGCTTCTGAGTGGATAGGAGAATTTGCACATGATGCATTAGGAGAGGCTTTTGAAATATATGGAGTTGCAGGTGCTATGATGGCAGCCGTTCTTGATACCTGGGCAGTTGCTACGAGTAGCTTTAGATTTTGTTTTGATTTTACCAAAGCTTATGAAACGTATACACCTGTAGTAGTTGATCCTGTGACCCTAAACTATTACTTTGATACACCAGAAATTGATGCAACTCAGCCGCTGGATTTCAGTGATCAAGATTTTGTTGCGGGTCTATTCGGAGGCCATCTAGAAGCTGGCAATATTGATCAAAGTGAATATGATGCCATTTTAGCGCAATATGAGTATTTCCGTCTTCTATCTTTGGATTATAACGATTCAGCTTTTGGTGAAGCTTTTGGTACTCCAGTAGCATTCGATCCAGTTAATTATGGTGAACAGGTTGAGGTATATGTTAGCGATTTTAGAGATAATGGTAATATAGGTGCGCTAGAAAATCTTGCAGAAAGAATGGGACTGTATAAGTATGCATTTCTTACTTGGCTTGAGAAACGATATCCCCAGTTCTTGGTTGATGACGGCACTGCTATAACTGCAGGTCAGATTAGTTTTTCTCCAAAATGGGCTCAGTTTGATGTGGCCGATGCGCTTGGTCTAGTAGCTACTATCTATACTCTTAGAGTCGAGGCGCTTAGCATGCTAGGAGGTGTATTAAAAGGAGCAGGTTGGGTTGCTAATAAGGCATCTTGGGTAAAGGTGGCTCAAGCACTAAATACATATTCCGCTTCTCTTAATGGAGCAGCTCTTACATATGCTGGATTTAGTGAATACGCCGCTCTCCGGGGTATAAGCGAGCACAAGATTTTAACAGCATTAGGCTTTGCCCCAGGGACAGGAGCTGCTTACGGGCTTATAAGCAGGGCTGTATATTTCTCATTAGTTGGGCCTGCAACACAAGCTCTCAATGGCGATCCTATGCCTGAAACATTTCAGAGTTATCTTTATGGTATTGGCGATCAGTTTGCAACCGGTGTTATATATTCGGGTATGTTTGGCTATGTTATGCCTCTTATGCAAGGGGGAGCTGGAGGTTCTATATTGCTTGCAAACTTAAAAAACCAAGCGATGTTTTGGGTATCAGAGATATATTTAGAAGAATACTTGCTTCAAAAAGCAGCAGAAACCATACATGATAGATATGATCCTAGGGGTTGGGATACAGCTGTTTTGTGGGATAAAGAATTTTATGGCAATTTGGCTGAAATATTTAATCCTTTGGAGATAATGATGTTGATTGGGACAGATATAAAATCAGGCACTCATGGTGGAAGAAATACTGTACTAGCTGTGGGAGGTCTGTATGCTTTAGGATTAATAGTTGAAGGTTTGGAGCGAGCAACAGGCGTAAAGCTTTTTGGAGGTTAATAGAATGAAGATTAATATGAGATATAATACAATTTTAATAATCACTATAGGGATGTTTTATACTATGGTTGCCTTAGAGTGTTCCGGGGCGGAGAATAATTTTTTAGATACATCTTCACTTTTCCGCTCTTTTGGCTCTGTTGTTCAAGCCGAGATTATGCTTCCTTTTAGTTCAGACGGTTCTGTTGTTGCAGATAATACTGAAAACGATGTTCCAGCAGAAGATTTGCTTTTTGCTTCAAATATAATCGAAATGTTTATAGAGGGTTCATCATTAGCGGATCTTGGCCTGGATGCATCCCAAGTCGAGCTCCTACAGTTATATTTTCCTGCATCGTTTGCTCTTATGCCATTTGCGCAAGAAAGGCCATTGAGTTTTTTGAACCCCGTCGTTTTATATGATGGCTCAAGACGCATTATTATAACTGAATCTATAGAAAGAGAGCCGATGCGTATTGATGATGCATGGGAAATGGAATCCGTTAACGCTATCTTTGTTAATGTCAGGGATGTAGATGTTGATAGCGGGGCAATCATATACAGTACGTATGCATTTAAAGCCGAAGATTTTGACTTTTATTATGGCAACAGCGTAGATGCGATTTTATCTTCTTTGGAGGGGAGAGTACCATATGCAATGCAATCTTACATATATAACCAGGATGATGGTTTATTTGATGTAGAGGCTGCTTATTTTTCAGAAGCAGGAATCGACATTATTCAACAGGGAAGAGTATCACTTCATGAAGATGGTTTTGTTTGGTCTGCTGCTGAAGGATCTTTTAAATTTTATTTTGATGAATCAAACAGTACGCTTAATATAGAAAATTATTTGCTTGATGAAATGATTAGTTCTACAGCTATTCATTGTGACGAAGATTCTGGAAGTATAATAATAAAAGAAGGTGATTATGAAATCATCATATCTGATGTTGAGTTTTCACAATCTTTATACGATGGATCTATTGTAGCATATGGAGATGATGATGGATCAATACAAGATGGTGTATTTACTTATTATGAGATTAAGCATTGGACAACTATCATGAAGAATGATGAGTTGGTTGAATCTTGGTATGACATATCTCATACTGCAAACGATTCTTCTTATAGAATTAAGATTTATTCTCAGAGCGCTGATAGTTCCTCCCCAGAATTTTATGCTCTTCAATATCAGGAAATAGGAGACGATGCTGCTTCTATTCGTAAATATGCTATTGAGCAAGACGAAGAAGAAGGCTTGTTGTATCGTAAGGTTTTTCATGTTTGGGATAGTTCCTATGCTCCAGGCAGTAGTTCTAGAATGTATTATATTGAAGATACGCCTGAAGATTGGCAAAATGCAAGCTGGTTTTTGCAAAGCGTTATCGATGAGCATTGTCAGCTTATATGTCAATCCGATACTGTTGTTTCTGCGGGAAAGGATGGTGATATTGTTATAACAAATAATGCATTTTACAACAGCGTCACTATAACAAGTGATTATGACGAGAGTATTCCTGGAGGGTTTCTTCAGCTTATAGAGAGTTACAGAGAATATCTATCCTCTAACCATCTTTTGAGTCGACCTGAGGTTGAAGAGGTTATAAATATAACCACTACCAAGGTGTTGTATCAAGATATTCGTTTGCCATATACGAGTCAGTTTTTAGAAATGATAGATAAAAATACAGGCTCAAATCATCTTAGTAGTTTAGAAAATAAATCCGAGATTAAGATAAATATTGTCAATGAGGTTGCACGAGCATATCTAGAAAGAGGTATAAGTTTCTTTGGTTCTGCTTGGTCTTTACCTTCAGGGTTTACTCAGTTTTCTTTCGAATTTAGAAGCCTTATTCATAATACAGTTGTTCCTGAGTTGCAGGGCATGGTCCCTTATGAATGGGATTATGACGAGGGGATACTAATTTTGTATCCTGATAGTGATAGTTAAGTTAATGAGTAAAAAGGTTTTATTTGTGTATAGCCGTGCTCAGAATTTTAGAAGAATCATTAGTCTCTTAGTGTACTTAGTGGTACAATAATTTCAAATTTAAAAGAAAAATTGAATCTGTATTGTTTATTGAATTTTGATATTTTTTTAGAACAATGATATTGTTATGAAAATAAATGCATTATTTTTTGTTGCTATAGTTTGTTTTTTTATAAATTTAAAATTTGCTCATAGCTCCCAAAATACTCAAGAATATAAAGTGCTTTTGGAAGAGTATGGTTTGAATTCATACCTCACGACAGATAATATAGATAGGTTGCAAGATTTTTCCAAATATGCAAAGTCTAAAGGAAAATTGCTAGACCTTTATCTGTTAAATTATTCTGAATTCCTAAAATTGTGTAAGAGCAATTTCTTTTTTACCATAGATGAAGAAGAGCCTAGTCAAGTATGCTTTTATGATAAAGAGATAGATGATATTGATAAACTCTACAATGCTTGTGGTGGATATATTGTTTCTCTCCCATTGGTAAATATAGTAGCACGGCATGTTTACCAAGATAGCAAAGGTAGTCTATCCCAAAATAACATTTTTGTAATATATCTTTTGCACGAAGGTGTCAATTTTTCTTTATTGCAACATTTATTGGATAATATTATTGAAAAAGCAGGAGGGCCTTCTGCAGTTGTTTATATAGATGAGCTTGGGTTAATACCGGAAGACTCTGTCAATAGGTATAGCCAGGCTTACAAGATAAGCGAAAAAGAATCATTCGAAAAAATAAAAAATTCTCTTAAGAACGATATAAAATCAATAAGTATGGGCCATACTATTTATGATTCAAACAAGCTTTATGCTCAGATATATAGCTATTTCGCAAAACATAAAATCGACTCTAATATGGAAGATCTTTCTTATGATAATTGGAAAAATATAGTTGCATTTGATAAGTTGAATTTATGGAGAAAAAGTGCGCGTTTGTTTTTAATGGGTGCGGTGAGAGCATGTATAGAATCTTCTCAAGAGTTTGTGTTTGGATTCATGTTGTACAATAATATAATGCGTGATGCTAATTTTTCAAATCAACTAAAAGCATTATTGTCTGATAAAAGTGGCACTACATTAATTACTATCCGTGGTCTTGGTCATTTTGGATTTGAAAAAAAATTGATAGAGGATGCAAATGTAAGTGTTTGTATTTTAGGCGACGAAGGAGACTCTTTCTTTACGCTAACAGCGCTCCGTGAAAGGTATATGATTTATCAAGTTAATGAAGTGATTTTAAGTAATGAAGAGGAAGATAGATTGCTATTAAATAGCGTACTTAGTTTTCTTATGTTTAATTATTTGATAAAATATGGGATAGAAGACAATTACTATGATGCAATGAAAAGTACGATAGCATTATTAACGCCTCTATCTTTAGCACAGCTATATGCACTTCAAAGCAAACTATTTTATGAGTTGCAGGCAGGAAATTTCTCTAAAAATAATATCTATGAATTTATTTACAATTGGTGTAAAAATCAAACATTTATAAAAGAAGAGAACTAATCCTTTGGAATTATTTTTGCATCACTCACCAAGTTTTATTAAGCAGTTGTTGTAATTATACGAACATAGGCTGGGTTTCGTTAAAAAAACTAAATCAAGTGATTCTATTGTTTTTTTTGTTTACTTTTTTACCCCCATAACTTTAAAAAGTAGTGATAAAATTTGACAGCACTTATTTTGTATGGTACAAATATATTAGGTAAGAAAGGTGGTAAAGCAGAAATCAAGTTTATATAAGGAGCGGGCAAATTGAACTACGATGGAATGGAAAGAAGGCAGTGGACTCGGGTCGATATGAATGTTCCCCTTAAATTCAGAGAAGTAGGTGAATTCAGCCGTTCTCCGCTTGATTCAGAGACAAGAGATATAAGTGAAGGTGGCATAAGATTTGCGACTGATAAGTTTCTTCCAAAAGATAGTAAGCTCGTTATAAACATAGATTTCCATGATATTCCAGCTGTTAAAGCAACTGCTAAAGTTTCTTGGTCGGTAAGAGATTCTCATACCAGCATGTATGAGATAGGTGTTGAGTTTGATACTATTCCTTCAGAAGCAAGAGTTCAACTTTCCAATATCGTCAGAAAAAACTTAAATTAAGATCTAGATCTATTCTTTCTCTCTAACTCTTTTTTCATCTCCAACTCTTTCAGTCTTTTTCTTCTATCCAAATCGTATTTGTCTATTTTCTTATTCAAAGCCTGGCGAGATATTCCAAGCAGATTTGCAACCTTAGATTTATTCCACTTAAGTTCATATAGTATCTCAGTCAATATCTTCTGTTCATATATCTCAACTACGCCTTTAAGCGTCTTATCTTTTACTGCCACTAGTTTAAGGTTTACTCCTCCAGACCTTAACTTTTCAGACAGGTCGCTGGGCAGTATATGAGGCCCCTCTGATAGTATTACAGCTCTCTCTATCTCATGCTCTAATTCTCGTATATTGCCCGGCCAGTCATACTCTAGGAGATATTTTATTGCATCTGGCACCATGTTTTTTATGGATTTCTTATCATTCTTATCGGCATATAGTCGCAGGAAATGCTCTGCTAAGACCGGGATGTCGTCTCTCTTGTCTCTTAGCGGTGGAATTGGGATATCTATGACACAAAGCCTGTAAAAGAGGTCTCTTCTAAACCCGCCTCTCTCTACCTCTTTTTCCAGATTTCTATTTGTTGCTGCTACTATTCTTACATCTACAGATATATCACTTGTTGCTCCGACTCTCTTTATAGTCCCTTCCTGTAAGACTCTTAAGAGCTTAGATTGCAGGCCTGGTGAAACCTCGCTTACTTCATCTAAAAAGAAGGTTCCTTTATCGGCTGCTTCAAATAAACCTTTCTTCTCAGCTATTGCTCCGGTAAATGAGCCTCTGATATGACCGAATAGTTCTGATTCAAGTAATGTCTCAGTTAGGGCTGAGCAGTTAACAGCTATAAAAGGAGCATTTCTTCTTTTGGAGTGATAATGAAGCGCTTTAGCGATCAGCTCTTTACCTGTTCCTGTCTCACCTCTTATTAAAATCGTACTGTTTGTATTTACAACCTTTTCCATGATTCTGTAGACTTCTTTCATGTGACTGTTTGTACCTATTATCTCTGGAAATGGATTCTGATATTCTTCCATACTTAACTCCTCCTTAACTTTGTAGGCAGTATTTTAAGTCTTTCTCTGTATTTAGCTACTGTCCTTCTTGCAATAGTGATTCCATCCTCTTTCAAAAGCTGCGTAATCTTATTGTCGCTAAGAGGTTTCTTGGAATCTTCCGCTACAACTATATCTTTTATCTTCTCCTTGATTAATTTACTTGAAATGCCTTTCACATTGCTTGAGAAGAAATCTCTTAATTCAAATATCCCAGAAGGTGTATCGATATATTTGCCATTTACAGTCCTTGAGATTGTGGATTCATCTAATCCAGTGCTCTCTGAAACCCTATTTAGAGTTAAGGGTTTGAGTCCGGCCTTTCCCTTTTTAAAGAACTCTTTCTGGTGATTTATAATAAAATCAGTAATTTTGATTATAGTTTTTCCTCTCTGCTCCATTGCCTGAATAAGCTCTTTCGTTGTTTTAAGCTTATCTTTAAGGTATCTCTTTGTCTCTTCAGGCGTTGAGGGATCCTTTAATATCTTAAGATACTGCTTATTTATCCTTATTTTTGGAATATCTCTCTTATTGGTTCTAATCTGATATTTGCCGTCTGGTGCTATATCTAAAAATACTTCTGGTATTGCATAGTTGGGGAATGCGCTAGTATAATTTCTGCCTGGTTTTGGATCCAAGCTTTTCAGCATCTTTAAGAACTCTTCCATCTTCTTATCGGTTATCTTTAGCTCTTTCTCTATCTTCTTGTAATTATGTGTGGCAAGCTCCTCCAGGAACCGCTCTATTATCTGCTGGAATATTTTTTCTTTTAACCCTTTCCTTGCAAGCTGTATGGTTAGACATTCTTTTAGATCTCTGGCTCCGATTCCAGCAGGTTCAAAATCCTGAACTATTTTTAAAATTTGTTCACATTTTTTATTTGAAACTTTTAATTTCTCGGCTATCTCAAGCAGGGCTATTTCAAGATATCCGTTGGGGTTTAAATTTCCTATTATCTCTTCACCTATTAAAAGATTATTAACGCTTATCCTCTGCATATGGAGCTGTTTTAAGAGGTGTTCTTGGAGTGTCTCAGGTTTTGTGACTAGACTTTCAATGTGCGCTCTTTTTTTAGCGTCTTCCTGACCAAACTTTTCAGACCTCTTCTCCCAGATATTGTCTTCTTGAAATTCAAATTTCTCTTCATCGGGTATCTCGGGTACTTTCTCTTCTTCGATCTCAAGAAGCGGGTTCTCTTCGAACTCTTCTTCTAGTTTTTCTTTAAGCTCTGTGATTGGCACTTGAAGAAGGTTTAATAGCTGCCAGAATTGAGGCAACAGCTTAAGTTTTAGCGCCAAGTGCTGTTCAAGGCGGGGGATCATTCTTTCCATAATTTATTGGGTTTAAAATACATTATCTTAAAAGTCTTTAAGTCCTTATTCAATAAACTCTTCATTGCTATTCTCTATTGCCTTAAGCGTCAGAGGGTTTTTTCTTGCCACTTCTGATGAAGTATTACATTGGGAACAGGAGATTATCTCCCCGATTTCAGGTCTAAAATCAAGAATTATCTCTTCACCGCAAGCGGGACATATTGCAGTGAGCTCTTCCATTCTTATTCCTCCTTTTGCTTGACTGGTTCTTATATTCAACATCCTTTAGTCTAACATAAAAATTGAGGGCTTCAAATAGAAATTAGCAGAGATTTGTTTAAATTCAGGTAAAACAGTTAAAACTTTAAGAGCACTACCCTTGATTCTCTTTACAAAATCTTAAATTAGTCTATAATTAACTCATCATGCGTGACCTTAAGAGATTAATTTTAAAAAAAGATGCGCTAATTTCTATTATAGGGCTTGGCTATGTAGGTTTGCCTTTAGCTGTTGAGTTTGCAAAGAAGGGCTACAATGTTTGCGGAATAGATATAGATAAAGAGAGAGTTAAAAGTATAAATAGAGGCAAGTCCTATTTAGTAGATGTAGATGATAAAATTCTCAAAACTTTAGTTAAAGAGAAGAGATTAAAAGCCGGGATTAGCTATAATGTTATTGCTAAGTCCGATGCTGTAATTATATCTGTACCTACCCCTTTAAGGAAGACCCAGGAGCCCGATATATCTTATGTTATAGCTGCTGCTGAGGAACTCAAAAAATATCTTAAGAAGAATACAATTGTTGTCTTAGAGAGCACAACTTATCCTGGAACAACGGAGGAGATAATACTGCCTCTGCTCTCTAAGGGAGGCCTAAAGGTAGGGCGCGATTTCTACTTGGCTTTCTCTCCTGAGCGAATAGACCCGGCAAATAAGAGATATAATACGAAGAATATTCCAAAAGTTGTAGGGGGCTGCACCAAGAGATGTCTTGAAGTTAGTAAGGTGTTGTATGCTCAAGTTGTAGGAGAGGTTGTAGCTGTATCTTCTCCCAGAGTTGCTGAGATGGTTAAACTCCTAGAGAACTCTTTTAGGGCTGTAAATATAGCCTTAGCTAATGAGGCGGCTTTAATATGTCAAAGAATGGGAATAGATGTTTGGGAAGTTATAAAGGCAGCAGAGAGTAAGCCTTTTGGTTACATGCCTTTTTATCCCGGACCTGGTATCGGGGGCCATTGCATACCGGCAGACCCGATGTATCTTGTCTGGAAATCACGGCTCTCTGGATATGAGCCGGATCTTATCCGCACAGCTCATAAGATAAACTCTAGTATGCCTCAGCATATTTTAAAGCTAGTCAAGGATGCACTTAAAGAAAGAAAGATAGCCCTAAAGTCTGCTAAAGTATTGATTGTAGGTGTAAGCTATAAGGCAGATGTTAATGATATCAGGGAGTCTCCTGCTATAGAGATTATGCGGTTACTTGATAAGAGTAAGGTTAAAGTTGAATTCTATGATCCATTAGTGAAAGAGCTGAAATTAAAGAGTAAGAAACAAAAGTCCATTAATTTAAATACAAAAAAAATAGCAGAGCAAGACGCAGTAATTATTGCTACGGTTCACAGCTCGCTAGATTATAATATTTTCAAAAAGGCAACTCTTCTTGTAGATACAAGAGGAGTGATAAAGTGGAAAGGTAAAAATCTAATTAGGATATAAAATGGCAAATTGGTTAGTTACAGGCGGCGCTGGATTTATAGGTTCTAGTATTGTAGAAGAGCTCTTAAAGCGGGGAGAGAGCGTTAAGGTCTTCGATAATTTTTCTACTGGAAAAAGAGAGAATCTCGTTTTCTCTAGCGATAATATCTCTGAAGTTATAGAAGGAGATATCAGGAATGTAGATTTACTTAAGAGTGCTTTTAAGGGAGTAGATTATGTATTACACCAAGCAGCTATGCGCTCAGTGCCTAAATCTTTTCATAACCCAGGAGAGTATGACGAAGTCAATGTTAAGGGCACTATGAATGTTTTACTTACAGCTAAAGAGACTGGTGTTAAGCGTGTTGTCTTCGCATCTTCTAGCTCTGTCTATGGAGAGAGAGAAGACTTACCCGAAAGAGAATCTGATCCACCCAATCCACTCTCTATCTATGCTGCTACAAAGCTTAATGGAGAGTATTATTGTAATGTTTTCTCAAAGTTATATGGAGTTGAGACTGTTGTTTTAAGATATTTTAATGTTTTTGGTCCTAAACAGTCGCTAGAGAATAAATATGCGGTAGTAGTCCCTAAATTTATCAACTCTTTTATTAAAAATGAGTCTCCGCCTATATATGGAGATGGACTTCAAAGTAGAGATTTTACTTACATATCAAATGTTGTTAATGCAAATATTCTTGCAGCAACTACAGAAGGTGCGAGTGGTGTATTTAATATTGCCGGAGGTGGAGCCAATACAGTTCTGGAGCTATTTGAGATTATAAAAGGTTATTTTAAAATTGAATTAAAACCTAAGTTTGAATCTTTGCGGATTGGTGACGTTAAACATACCCTTGCAGATATAACAAGGGCAAATAATATTTTAGGATATAGAGTAGGAGTTGATTTCAAAGATGGTGTTAAGAGAACTATAGAATGGTTTAAGGAGAATACCGCATGAAAAGGGCTGTTGTTACTGGAGGTTGCGGTTTCTTAGCATCGTACCTATGCCAGAAACTAATTGAAGATGAATTTGAAGTAATAGCCGTTGATAATCTTATTACCGGGGATTTGAAAAATATAGAACAGATAAGCTCTAATCCTAGTTTTAAGCATATAAAACATGATGTCTCTAAGTATATAGATATTCCAGGCGAAGTTGACTGGGTATTCCATTTTGCTTCTCCGGCATCTCCGATAGATTATTTGAATTATCCTATTCAGACTCTTAAAGTCGGAGCATTAGGTACTCATAATACTTTAGGTTTGGCTAAAGATAAGGGTGCAAAATATATGCTTGCTTCAACTTCAGAAGTTTATGGCGACCCGCTTGTAAATCCCCAGCCTGAAGATTACTGGGGCAATGTTAATCCTATCGGGCCTAGAGGGGTCTACGATGAGGCCAAAAGGTTTGCCGAATCTATGGTTATGGCCTACAGCAGAGTGCATGGTATGGATACCAGGATTATAAGAATATTTAATACCTATGGCCCTAAGATGAGATATGATGACGGCAGGGTTGTACCTAATTTTATCGCTCAGGCATTGAGAGGGGAAGATTTGAGCATCTTTGGTGACGGAGCTCAGACTCGCTCATTTTGTTATGTGGATGATCTAATAAGAGGCATTTTAGCTCTTATGAAAGTTAAAGAGCATGAGCCTGTTAATTTGGGAAATTCCCGGGAGCTGAAGGTCATAGAATTGGCTGACATTATTCTGGATATTACAAAGAGTAAGAGTAAGAAAATATTCTTACCCCTTCCTCAGGATGATCCTAAATTAAGAAGGCCTGATACAGCTAAAGCAAAGAGGTTACTTGATTGGAAAGCAGAAGTATCTTTAGAGGAAGGACTTGCTAAAACCATAGAATATTTTAAAGAAAGACTTTCTCTTGATTAACAAAATTAAAGGAGTATTCAAAAAACAGCAGCTCTATTCCCAGGCGACGATTCTATTTTTAGCTGCTTCTTTGGGCAATCTCTTTAGTCTATTGTATCATTTTTTTATGGTCCGGGCGCTTAGCCCTCAGGATTATGGTGTTATGAGCACTCTTTTTGCCTGCACCGCGTTTTTTGCTATGCCTACAGGAAATATTCAAATTACGCTTACCCGTTTTATAGCACGCTATCACGGTATGGGCTCTAAATCAGCAATAGTAAGGCTGCTTAAAGGTATCTCAGGAAGAATATTTCTTTTAGGTGCTATTGTTGCAGCGGTGATATTTATAGGTGCACAATCTATAGCTAACTATCTGCATATAGATAGTCTTATGCCAGTCTACAGTATGGCAGGTGTGGTTGTGGCCAGCTTATTATTGCCAGTTACTATGGCAGGCTTGCAAGGCTTGCAGCATTTTTTCTCTTTAGGTTTGAGTATGATCTGTATGAATCTAGGAAAACTTATATTGGCCGTTGTTTTTGTTTGGCTAGGTTTTGGTGTAACCGGAGCTTTAAGCTCTTTAACTGCAGGAGTGCTTATAGGCGCTATTATTGCTTTCGCGATTTTAAAAATCTCTATCAGAAATCTGAATTTCAAAAAAGATACTAATATAGACGTTAATTTCAGAGAGATATATCTTTATATTTTACCAGTTAGTCTTGCAACGCTATCTTTTGTGATGTTGACTCATTTAGACCTTATCCTTGTTAAACATTTCTTTACCCCCCTTGAAGCAGGGTATTACTCTATAGCGCAGATGATAGGCAAGATGGTGCTATTTCTTCCGTCGGCGATATGTATGGTTATGCTGCCAAAGGTTGCAAGCTCTCATGCTAAAGAAGAAGAGACGATAAGCCATCTTAAACACTCTACTATTTACATAGCAGCACTTGTTATCTTTGCGGCCTCTGTGATTATAGTATTTCCGGAACATATGGTAAAATTATTTACAGGTAAGGCTTATCCTCAGTGCTACAATTTAGTAAGACTCTTTGCTATAAGTATGGGGTTTTTTGCCATATGTTTTAATTTCCTGCTCTACTATTTATCTTTAAACAGGATAAAGCTTATGACCCCCTTCCTTATCGTATTGGTTTTAGAAGCGAGTTTAATATATTTATGGCATAATAGTCTTAGTCAGATATTGGGTATTGTTATAAGCGCTGCTGTTGTACTATTTTTAGCAAATATAATAATAATTAAGAAAAATTTTACTTAATTAAGTTGACTTAAAATAACTTTTCAAGTAAATTATTAACACTTAAGCAGAAATAAGGAGGTGTTTAGATGGTAAAGTTTGTTGTGTTGATTTTAGGAGTTCTTTTTGCAGTATTGGGTGTCATAGGAGTAGTTGCTTGGTGGCCGAATTTTCTTATAGTATTAAAAGGTGGAGGCTGTCCTTTCTTGGCTTTCATTGGTGCTATTATGGCAATAGCTGCGGTAGGTGAAATTAGAGATGCTATAGCTAGAAAGAGAGAGGAAGAGAAAGAGCCTCAGGAAGAATCAAAGCCAGAAGCAGCTGAAACTCAAGAAGTGACAGAGCAGCAGGAAGCACCCCAAGAAGAGCCCAAACAAGAGTAGGTTAATTAAGATATGTTTTACAGGGGGGTAATTTTAAACCCCCCTTTTTTATTTTTATACTATGAAAGTAGTAATCAAACACATAGAAGATCTTTATCAATTCTTAGATAACTCCGAGATTTATCTGGTGGGTGGATTTTTGCGAGATCTAATCTTAGGCAAGAAAAGAGATTCTCTTGATTTTGATTTTGCCTCTTCAGGCGATGTTAAGTTAATATCTAAAAAGTTTGCAGAAAGTATAGGCGGGAGCTGGGTTAGCCTCGATGATTTTAATCGAATCTATAGGGTGGTAGTAAGAGAAGATCCTGTAGTTCAGTATGACTTCTCTACCTTAAGAGGAGACGGCATAGAGGAGGATCTAAAGAGCAGAGATTATACTATCAATGCCCTAGGTCTTAAGGTAGAAAAAAAAGATCTAGACACTAAAAATTTAATAGACCCTTGCGGGGGCTTGGATGACTTGGATAAAAAGATAGTTCGGGTTATTTCTGAAGATAATCTGCTATCTGACCCTCTAAGGATCTTGAGAGGGATGAGTATTGCTAGCTATCTTGACTTTGCTATTGAACCTCTAAGCTATGCATTGCTAAAGAAACATTCTGGTCTTATTAAAAGTATTGCCGGGGAGCGGATAAGCTTTGAGCTTTTTAGACTCTTTAAGGGCAGTTCTTCTTATAAACACGTTCAGACATTACATGAACTCGGGGTTTTAAGTATTATATTGCCAGGTTGGGCAGGATTATCTAGTCCGGATCCCGGTCCCTACCATCATCTTCCGGTAGATCTTCACTCTATAGAGAGCTTAAAGCAGTTTGAGTCTTTGCTTGAATATTTAGCTGATAACTCAAGAGTTCAAGATTATTTAAATGAAAAGATAAGAGAGAATCGAAGAAGAGTTGAGATTTTAAAACTTGCAATCTTACTACATGATATCGGTAAAGGCCCTGCTTATTTTATAGACAGTGATGACAAGATAAGATTTACCGGCCATGAGAAGCTAGGCAGAGAGATGGTTGATGAAGTGGCTCTTAAGCTTAAGCTCTCTAAGAAAGAATCTACAATGATATCCGATATGGTTTATTATCATTTAAGGCCAGGCTGTCTTATTGAGTGTATCCATGAATCTAAAAAAGCGAAATTCAGGTATTTTAGAGATACAGCTTCTGAAGCTGCTTCAGTTATGCTGCTCTCTATAGCAGACAAGAGTGCTACTTGCGGAGAGTTGTCCGACTTAGATGATATAGCTAACCATAAAGAGGTTTTGTTGGATCTAATTGAAGAGTATTTTGATAAAGGTGAGGAGATAATACCGCCTAAACTGATAGACGGCAATGATGTAATGGAGGCCTTAAAAATAGAGCCGTCTAGAAAAGTAGGCCAGATTTTAAAAGAGATTCAAGAGAGACAGGCATTAGGGGAAATCAAAACCCGCGAAGATGCAATAGGGTATATAGGTAATATCAAGCCTTAAATTTGACGTATATCTAGACGTGTGGTATCTTTGATGTAAGGGAAGGGGCAAAAATCTATTATGAAAAAGCGTATTTTATTTATTATGTTACTGCTTTTTTTATCTAGTATCTCATTGGATGAATTTCAGAATATTCCGCTGAATTGTTTCAGGAGATTGAGGGCAGATGGTAATATTAATTTTTATCAGATAGTCCAAAATATCTTAATGGATTTAGAAGGAAGAATTACAAATGTGGACAAGGTTGTTGTATTTGATGAGCTTCGTTACGGAGTCCATGGTGGTATTTCCTGGAAGACATTGCAAATATGTTTACTGATGAAAATCAAGTGATACGTGTAACCAATGTACCTGTAGATGAGAGTGGAATGATTGCATATCAAACGAATAGTAGTTTGGGGGTGATGTTTCCTGGTCAATTCCGAGTCTGTATAGGTGAAGAATATGCAAATAAAAGAGCAGATGTATTGTTTTCCAAAGACCAGGGTAATAGCATGGTAGTGTTGCGAGTTGAAATAGATGGACAAATTATTATTGATGAGACGATGGTTTCATATCTTGTGAATGAAAATGGAATCGAACTTTATGCCCCATCGTGCAGCAATAATGTATTTGGGGTAGAGCCTTTTCAGGATTATTTTTACTTTAGGTCTAGGAGTTCTGAAGGCGATAATGCCTTGTATATTGTAAATCAGCGTCTTTCTACCAAAGGGGGATTCATTCTTTTCAGTAGAACTTATGAGGAAATACTTTCAGATCAACTTGCTAATGCCGTTGTGGTTGTTAAGGTTGAGCGAGAATCGCAATCCGAGCATGATTTTATAGTTTCGGTGATCGTTGTTGAAGATAAGGAAGGTAGGCCTATTTTTGATAAATTCGGCAAATCGATTGTATATCATTTCCGGGGTGTTTTAGAAAGAGATCGGTTTCTGAGCTACTCTCTGGAATTAATCAAGGGGTCTGAGTTATAATTTTACCAATTCTCATTGTGATATTTGCCTATACTTGCAATTTATTTATATTCCTTTTACAATTGATGGTATGGAGAGGTGTGAGAGCGGCCGAATCAAAACGACTGGAAATCGTTTGACTTGAGAAATTAGGTCCCTGGGTTCAAATCCCAGCCTCTCCGCCATTAATCCTTCCTCAAATATAATTTTCTTATCAATTTGACTAGATGTATTTGTATGGTATAAATATATTATCAATTGATAAAGAGGGGGTTAATATGAAATGTAATAAGCTTAGTGTTGTTTTGGTGTGTTTTATTCTCATAGGTTCTGTTGTTTTTATTCCTGGTCATGCTTATGCCAGAAGAATAAAAGACGATAGTTCAGAACTATCAACAGAAGATTTAATTCGTATTTCTAATGCTGTTGATTATTTTATTGAACAAGACAGCATGAGAGTCGAAATGTCAACAGAAAATAGAGAAAAATATATAGATTATCTACAGAAATGTAATCTTCAAACCTCAGAAAGGAATATACAGTTGTTTGCAAGATTGAACAAGTCATCTGTTGATGCAGGTTTTAATCTTGAACATAATGCACCTTCTTATCCTGGAAATACATTTGATGTTCTTAAATCTCTGACAGAAACAGGCATCGTAACCGAAGATAATCTACCTCAATTAATAAATTTAGGCATAACATCTGCTGAAGCAGGTTTTCATCCTTGGCATACGTTCAGAGCTCTTGAATTTCTGGCAAAAACAGGTATCTTAATCGAAACTAATCTACCTTAGGTAATAGATTTAGGCATAGCATCTGCTAAACTACGTCTTAAGCCTTGGGATATATTCAACGTTCTTAAATCTTTGGCAGAATTAGGTGTCTTAACAGAAGATAATCTATCTTTGATAATTCTCAAGGATTAATAAATAATATAGCTATACCAAATGAGTATGATCAAGTTCTTATATCTACAACTGAAGTAGCTCAATCCAATAGGCCTCAGATACGAACAGAGATAAAACGATTAATTGCTAATAAAATTATTATTACTCAGAATGTTCAAGAAGAATTTCCTACAAACAGTATTTACGATATAACTGAAGTAGCTCTCTACTGGGAAAAATAACCTTGTGCCCAAACTGTGCCCATCTTACATCAAAACATCCGTATGCAAACGTAGGCAAACGTAACCATTCGCACTCGATAAATCCTTTACAAAGCAGTGGTTTGCAGCATAGTTTGTTGATATATAAGGAGTTAAGTGATTTAGCTTGATAGAATCCCAGCCTCTCCGCCATTGTTGACGCTCAGTCGAACCCTGTTCCTCAAGAAGGAGTGGAGTTCGCTGTTTTTGGGGCTCTTTCAGTGGTAAGCTATGAACCTTGATTATCTTGATAAGAGCTTTTAGAAGGCTTATTTGAGCCTCTAGTGGGGGCGGCGAGGTGCGTTCTTTCAGCGACCTTAAAATAAAAAATCGATGTCGTGGTCGTAGGGAAAAATCGAGAAATTGCTAAAATCAGCGTAATATGTTGTATTTATTGGAGTTATAGCTATTTTAAGCGTGCTCTATAGATTCAAAATAGCCCGAAAACCGGACATTTGCCATGTCGTATTATCGTGTTTTGGTGAGTTACAGCAAGTGTGAAGAAAGTATATTCTGGGGTAATTTTCTACACACCCAATGTAATCAAAGTGATAATAACAAAACCTCTTATTATCATTTAACGCCATAAGTGACAATAAAAGATTTTCTTATTACCATTTGGGGCGGCTTGCCATGTTTGAAGATAGAAATAATAATAAAAATTTTCTTATTGACATTTAAGTGTGTAAATGATAATATATGTCCATATTCAGGTTGAATATTAATAGCGTAGGTTTGTTAAGAATAATTAGAGGTGACATATGTTTAAAGCTGGAAATTACAAGCAACAATATGAATACAAAAGTTTTTTGCCATCGTTAGTTAACGTTGATTATCAGTGGGAGGATAGGCAAATTGTTGTTTTATTAGAAAACGCTATGCGTTATCTGGGGGAACTCAATGCCTATTCAACGCTAGTTCCGGACGTGGATTTTTTTATTCAAATGCATGTGGCAAAAGAAGCTACGACGTCCAGTCGTATTGAAGGGACAAGAACCAATATTGACGAAGTTGTTTTGCCTGAGAATGAAATCAGTCCTGAAAAACGTGATGACTGGGCAGAGGTTCAAAATTATATCAAGGCAATGAATTTTGCTATTGATGAGCTTGATAAATTGCCTTTATCGATGAGGCTGCTCAAAGAGACGCATAAGAGATTGCTCTCAGGTGTAAGAGGTCATCATAAACTTCCGGGAGAAGTAAGAAGAAGCCAAAACTGGATTGGCGGATCAAGCTTAAAAGATGCTTTTTTCGTTCCGCCACACCATGAAGATTTACCGGATTTGTTGACCGACCTTGAAAAATTTTGGCACAGCAAGGAAATCAATCTTCCTCGTTTAATTCGGGTTGCCATCAGCCATTATCAATTTGAAACGATTCACCCTTTTCTGGACGGTAATGGCAGGGCAGGACGACTTCTTATAACTTTGCAATTAGTTGATATGGACATATTGAATAAGCCTTGTCTCTATCTTTCAGATTTTTTTGAAAGAAATAAGGGGTCATACTATGATTCATTGAGTGTAGCAAGAGCTTCAAATGATCTTGACCAGTGGATAAAGTTTTTTCTTTCAGGAGTCATTGATACAGCTAAGAATGGGAAGGAAACTTTAGAAACCATTGTTAAGCTCAGAAAACAATATGATGACAAAATTATAACTATGGGAAGAAAAGCCAAGCCAGCTCAAAAACTGCTTTTGTTCCTTTTTTCGCATCCAATTGTTTCTATCGGGCAGGTCTCTGATCATTTAGGAGTAGGATTTTCCGCGGGCGGAAGATTAATAGCGGATTTTCAAAGAGTCGGATTTTTAAAAGAAGTGACAGGTTTTTCTAGAAATAGGTTGTTTGCGCTGTCGGAGTATTTATCGTTGTTTAAATAGCAGGGTATAGGTGTATATGACAAAAACAAAAAGCAGAAAATCATCTGGAATAAGTGCTTGGTGGAAGAAAAGTAAAGGTATTGAGCAAAATTAACAGGGATAAAGTATATTAATTAGAAAGTGAGTTAGGAGTTTTAAAAAATAAGAATGCCAAATTAATCAGAGAGCTTATGAGTGCTGCATCTTCACGATGAGGCTGTTTTATAACGTTTGGATTAGACTAGAAACGCAAAGCGGATAAATCTATCTCTTATAACTCATTGTCTCATTGTATGAATCTAAATGTTCTTAAAAGGTGGTTTTATCCACCAAGCAGCAGTTATAATATAACCCAATTAGCACTATGCTGGCAGGATAGTGCTGTGCCCCAACTGCGCCCATCTTATACAGTAACATCTGCATACAAACGTATGCAGATGTTACCATTCGCACTCGATAAATCCTTTACAAAACAGGGGTTTGTAGTATAGTTTATCAATATATAAAGAGTTGCGGGTTTTAGTTTAACAGAACCTCAGTCTCTCTGTTAGTCTCTGATAGAGTAAATTTATATTATTGTTATGAATAATGATTTTAAATATATATATGGTCCGGTATCATCTTGGAGACTAGGTTCTTCTTTGGGTATAGACCCTATATCTGGAGAGAATAAAATTTGCGGTTTTGATTGTATCTATTGTCAGATAAAAGAACCAAGCTTATTGAGCCTAAAGAGAGAAATTTTTGTAAATACTGAATTAATTGCTGATGAATTACAATCCTTACCCTCTGGTTTAAACATTGATTGTATTACTCTCTCAGGTAGGGGTGAGCCTACTTTGGCTTTAAACATTAAAGATATAACTAGTGCTGCAAAGAGCATCTTAGGTCATCCAGTTGCGCTTCTTACTAACTCTACAATGCTTTTAAGAGAAGATGTTAGAGATGATATCTCTGACATTGATTTTGTAATAGCCAAGATAGATGCTTCTAGTAATGAATATTTAAGGGCCATAAATAAGCCGCATGAAGATTTAGATTTTTTAAGCATCTTAGATGGAATTAAGAGGTTTAGAGTTAATTATAAAGGAAAATTTGGAATTCAGATTATGTTTTTAAAGTCGAATGAGTCTGAGGCTAAAGGTATTGCAAGGCTGGTCTCTGAGTTAGCACCGGATGAGGTCCAGCTTAATACCCCCTTGCGTGATTCTGCAGTCAAGGCTTTATCAAAAGAGGAGATGGGCAGAATAACAGAATTCTTTAAGGACTTTAATGTAATTTCGGTTTATGATAGAGAGAAGAAAATAGTAGAGTCAATAAGTGAGGAAGATACAATGAGAAGAAGGGGGAAGAACCATGATAGTTGATATAACTCACCTAAAACCCAAGGAGAGCGGCGTGGTTGTTGAGATAAAGGGCGGCACTGGCCTTATTGACCGCCTTAAAAGCATGGGCATAAGAGTTAGCAAGCGGGTAAGTAAGGTTAGCTCTCATTTTTGGAGAGGTCCGCAGACTATTGAGATTGATAATTTTACAGTTGCTATCGGCCATGGAATGGCTAAGAAGATTATAGTAGATACAGATAAATGAAAAACGTTCTATTAGTTGGAAATCCCAATGTAGGTAAGAGCGCTATATTCTCTCGTCTTACAGGGGCAAGAGTTGTTATATCTAACTTTCCCGGCTCAACCGTTGAATATACAAAAGGCCGGAGCAAGATCTTTGGAGATGTTGTAGATGTAATAGATATCCCAGGTACTTATAGTTTAAAGCCTAATTGTTGCGCTGAAGAGATTGCAGTCAAGATGCTTGATCAGGGCGATGTCATTGTAAATGTAGTTGACGCGACGAATTTAGAGAGAAATCTCTATCTTACTCTAGAATTAATAGAGAGAGGTTCTCCTGTTATAGTTGCGTTAAATATCTGGGATGAGACAAAGCATCGTGGAATCAGTATAGATATTAAGAGATTAGAAGAGCTGCTAGGGGTGCCTGTTGTAAGTACTTGCGGCTTGACGGGGGAAGGCATAAGGGAGTTAGCATTAAAGATGAAAGATCTAAAGCCAAAACATAGAGAGGATGTTTCTGATGAGCAGCGTTGGATAGAGATAGGCAATATTACTCAAGAGGTGCAGAAGCTTCACCACAGGCATCATACGTTTCTTGAGATTTTAGAAGGTTTGAGTATTAGACCTTTTAGCGGTTTGATCATAGGGCTTCTTATTATGGCAGTCTCTTTCTTTGTGGTCAGACTTGTAGGCGAGGGCATTATTAATTATCTATTGGATCCGTTATTTGAAAATTACTGGCTTCCTATAATGGACAGCCTAAGTGCCGTTATCTCTAAGTTTAGTTTTTTGCATTATATAGTAATAGGCAGGCTAATAGATGGAGGGATAGATTTTGGGCTCTCATTTGGGCTTTTGACTACAGGTCTCTATGTACCCATCGTTATGGTTGCTCCTTATATTTTGAGCTTCTATTTTGTTTTAGGGCTTATGGAGGATTTTGGTTATCTTCCACGTCTTGCTGTTTTAGTTGATAATGTGATGCATAAGTTGGGATTACACGGTTATGCTGCTGTGGGGATGATCTTAGGACTAGGCTGCAATGTCTCTGGTGCTCTATCGGTACGATTACTCGAAAGTAAGAGGGAGAAGTTTATTGCTTCAACGCTTCTTAGCATTGCGGTGCCCTGCATGGCTCAGATTGCCGTTATAGTTGGACTATTAGGTGCAAGAAGTCATAAGGCGGTAATGGTTGTATTTTTAACCCTTCTTTTGCTTTGGTTCATAATAGGCTATGTTTTAAATAAGGTTTTAAAAGGGGAGAGCATCCCTTTGATGCTTGAGATTCCTCCATATAGAAGGCCTCAGTTAGGAGCGGTCTTAAAAAAACTCTGGATGCGGATATCAGGTTTTTTACTCACTGCGATACCCTATGTATTATTAGGCGTTCTTTTGGTTAATATGCTCTATGCTTTTGGGGTAGTAGATTTCTTTGCTCGCATTTTTTCACCGCTGCTTAAAAATATCTGGGGTCTGCCATCAGAGGCAATATCGGCATTATTAGTTGGATTTTTAAGAAAAGATGTTGCTGTGGGTATGTTGGGACCAATGGGTTTAACATTGAAGCAGCTTACTATAGGCTGTGTTATTCTTGCCATATACTTTCCCTGTTTTGCTACTTTCATAGTCTTATTTAAAGAGTTGGGGTTAAGAGATATGCTAAAAGCGGCAGTTATTATGATATCTGTAGCGATTATAGTAGGCGGAGCACTTAACTTCATACTTTAGCTACAAGTTATATAAATTTTTCTTTAAGAAATAGTATTTTAGCAGGAAATATTCAGATTTAAACAGAGAGTTAAAATATCATATATTCAAGTTCTTTTAAAATGGGCTGGGGATTTATCTATTTGACTTTTAAGTCCTTATTATTTAGAATTCTTGCTATGAAAAACTTCAAAATCTTTGTTGTATTTATAGTCTTTTTTAGCTTTCTGAACAATGCGTTCTCTTTTTGGATCTGGACTCCTGAGACAGGTAAGTGGATAAACCCTGATAGCTATGTTCGGGATACGCCTGATGAACAATTTAATCTGGGTTATAAGAAATTTCAGGAGGAAGACTTTAAAGGAGCTATTGAGGCTTTTAAAAAACTCGTCAAATATTATGAAAAGTCAAAGTATGCTCCGGAAGCACAGTTCTACATTGGCCAGGCTCAGGAGAGGCTAGGTAAATATTATCCGGCATTTAAAGCATACCAGAAGATTATAGACACATATCCTTATACATCAAGAGTCGATGAGGTTATATCTTTGGAATATAAGATAGCCAATCTCTATTTTGTGAAAGATAACGAAGATAGGAATTTGATGGAGAAGATATCTTTCTTAGATGATAATTCAAGAGCTATTGAGATATTTAAAAAAGTAGTTGATAACTCTCCTTACGGAGAGTATGCGCCTTTGGCCCAATTTAAATTGGGCCTGGTATATAAGCGTATAGGCGATTATTCCGGAGCAGAAGAGGCTTTTAAAAATCTTATTACAGGTTATCCAGGCTCTGAATTGGCGGATGATGCAGTTATACAGCTTGCAGAGGTTGCATCAGAGAGGGAGGTTAAGGTAGACTATTCTCAGGAAGGGACGGAGGTTGCAATTAAGAGATTAGAAGAGATGTCCCAAGTTGGTGAGATGCCTGAAGAAGGCGATAAAATATTAGCAAGGCTAAAAGCGCGTAAGGCAGAGAGCCTTTATAATACAGCCAAGTTTTATGAGAAGCAGAAGCTATATGATAGCGCCGTGATATATTATGAAGAAGTAGTTAAACAGTATCCCAATACTGATTGGGCTGTAATAGCTGCGGGGAAAGTGGCAGCATTTAAGAAGAAGGAAAATTAATTGAAAAGACCAACAGCATTACTATTGGCTGCTTTAATTGTTTCAGGTTGCGGCTACACTTTAAGAAGTGTTCAAAACTTACCTTATAAGACAATCTATATCCCGACGTTCTCTAATAGAATTTCTATAAATAGCATCTCTTCAGATTATAAGCTCTACTATCGTGGTCTTGAGATAGAGCTTGAGAATATTTTGAGAGAGAGATTTAGATATGATGGTAATGTTCTTCCTGTTTCTAACATGCAAGATGCTGATATAGCTATAGAAGGCGAGATATTAGATTATAATAAAAGTGCTTTAAGCTATGCTAGCGATGAAGATGTTGATGAGTATAGGATTACGGTTAGCACAAATGTCCGCCTCCTAGAAAAAGAAGAAGAGCTGTGGAGTGAGAGTATATCTGGAGAGTCAACATATCTGACAACAGGAGCTAACGCTAAAAGCGAGACTCAGGCTTTAAGGGATGCTCTAGGTGATCTATCCAGAAAGATTGTAGATAGAGTAGTAGCTAACTGGTGAGTACTTTTTTAATACATTCAAAAGATAGTACCCTTGCTGAGATATTCCTAGAGTCTCAGGTCAAAAGTTTAAATCTCAAGAAAGTTCAAAGATATTCTCTTAAATCTAGAAGTTTTGAAGATATTATTGCTGAGATATTTAATTGCTCTCTTTTTGAAGATAAAACATTATATTTCCTAGATAATGCCGAAGCTCTTAAACCTAAAAATATAGCCTTCTTAAAAGAGAAGATAGATTTTACACAACTCAAAGATAGCTATATTTTTAATCTTACAAGTAAGACTTATTGGTTGCAGCTGCCTAAATGGGAAGGTATCAAAGGGTTAAAGATTATGGAATTACGATTTAACCCGAGCGATATAAAGTTATATCTCGAGGAGTTTAGCGGTAAGAAAATCTCCCAAGAAGTTATAAGTTATATAGTAAAGATATATAACAAGAGCAGGGATTTTAAATCTATTCTTGATGCTGTTTCAAAGGTTGAGCTGCTTTATCCCGAGAAAGATTATATAGACTTAGGTTCTCTTAGTGAATTTCTCCAGGAGAGAGAGCCGCCCGAGATGAAGTATCTTTACGAGAGTATATTGGCAAAGGATGCAAAACGTTCTCTTGAGACAGTCTTGTCTCTAAAGGAAAAAGGCTATAAGGATGAGAAAATACTGCTCTCTCTTATGCCTCGCTTTCTTGATAATGTAGATAATAAAGAGGCTGATTTTATTGTTCATCTGGAGAAGAGTTTTAAAACTGGCAAGAAAGATGCCTACTCTTTGATTTTGGATTTAATCCTGTTTTTTACACAGAGAGAGATCTTTAAAGTATCTATCGGAGTTTTTAATGATTAAAGAAATAATAAAAGTGGGAGACAGTTTTATAGAGGCTGTTTCAATTAAATTAGGGAATCATAATCTTATTATTCTAAGGGGTAGTCGAGGTTATATCATGTGCGGTTATCTTAATATGGATGTAGCAGATAATTTTGGAGATATTGCAATTAAGATAACAGGAGTTGGGACAATTCAGGAAGCATTGGATACAGCTGCTAAAGAGGTTAGCAGGGAGGCTAAGAATATCGGCATCTATGAGGGCCAGAGTATTAATGAGATTCTTAAGTTAATTGTATAGGAGGTATAAGCTATGAAAAGATTAGTCTTTGTCGTTACCGGTTTAATCTTAATGTTATCTTCTTTAGGTTATGCTCAAGATAGAGTGCTTGTATTAAGAGAGGCAAAAGAACACAGGAAAGCAACAGCTGCAGTAGAGGCTTATTTAGAAGGCAATACTTTAGAAGTAACAGTAATAGCCAGGATGGATAGGACAAAGCCCAGAATATACAATGTAATAGTGATTGGTCCTAAGATTGGCCGTTTGGTACCCAAGATGCGTGATACTCTCTATCCCACCATGGATAACGAAGAGCCTTTCCCGACAAAGAAGAGCGGTGGATTTATAAGATTCTCTAGTAAAGATGAGGTAAAGAAAACGTCAGGGACGCTTACAAAAGAACTCTTAAAATTTGAGATTCCAGGTGAGAAAGTGATAGCTGGGAAGCGTTATCAGATTTGGGTTAAGATAGAGAGCATGCAGAGAGGCGGAGATAAAGAGTCGTTCAAGTTTGACTTAGAGGATTTTGCCTCCTATTTTTAAGAAATGTTTTTATAATTTTTTCTCTTTAAAATTTAAATTAGATATTTAATTTTTAGCTTGCTTGATGCAAATAAATTTAGTATTTTAATCCAAACTACTACGAAGTTGTTCTACCTCAAAGAAGAGTTGTGAAATTATCCAAATTGCTGTTGATTAGTTAGTTCTTATTGGTATAATAGTGCTCAAATTTTAATCATTATTAAGGAGGGTTTATGCCGAAGCGTTCCGATATCCACAAAGTTTTAATAATAGGATCAGGCCCGATAATTATAGGTCAGGCTTGCGAGTTTGACTATTCAGGGACTCAAGCCTGTAAGGCTCTTAAAGAAGAAGGTTATGAGGTTATCCTTGTTAATTCTAACCCGGCAACTATTATGACTGACCCTGAAATGGCTGATAAGACATACATCGAGCCTTTAACGGTTGAGACTATAGCGAAAATTATAGAGAAGGAGAGACCTGATGCCTTGCTCCCTAATCTTGGCGGTCAAACCGGATTAAATCTATCTTCTGCTTTACATAAAGAAGGAATACTTAATAAATATAATGTTGAGGTAATAGGAGTAAAGATTGATGCTATAGAGCGCGGTGAAGACAGGCTGGCTTTCAAAGAGACGATGAATAAGCTTGGAATTCCGCTTGCAAAGTCTGATGTGTCTCATTCAGTTGAGGAAGCAGAGAAAATAGCTAATGAGCTAGGTTATCCGGTTGTGCTGCGTCCTGCATATACTATGGGCGGTACAGGAGGAGGCATAGCTTATAACATTGAAGAGTTAAGGACTATTGTTGCGCGTGGCCTTGCAGTAAGTATTGTAGGCCAAGTTTTAGTTGAAGAGGCTGTTGTCGGCTGGGAGGAGCTTGAGCTTGAAGTAGTCCGTGATGAAAAAGATCAAAAAATTACAGTATGTTTTATTGAAAATGTAGATGCGATGGGTGTACATACCGGAGACAGCTTCTGCGTTGCTCCTATGCTTACGGTACCTAAAGATTTACAGAAAAAATTACAGGATATTTCATATAAGATAGTTGATGCAATAGGTGTAATAGGTGGAACAAATGTTCAATTTGCCCATAATAAAAAAGATGGCAGAATCGTTGTTATTGAGATAAATCCCAGAACTTCTCGCTCATCAGCCCTTGCCTCAAAGGCAACAGGATTTCCTATTGCAAGAGTTTCAACCAAGCTTGCAGCAGGTCTAACAATGGATGAGATTCCTTACTGGAGAGACGGAACGTTAGAGAAGTATACACCCAGTGGTGATTATGTTGTAGTTAAATTTGCACGCTGGGCATTTGAAAAGTTTTCACAAGCAAAAGATATACTTGGTACTCAGATGAAAGCAGTGGGAGAGGCTATGAGTATTGCGAAAACCTTTAAGGAGTCTTTTCAAAAATCTATCAGGTCTCTTGAAATAAAGAGGTATGGTTTAGGAGGAGTAAAAAAGTTTAAAGACCTTTCGTTATATCAGCTAAAAAAGAAGTTAGTCCATCCTTCTAGTGAGAGAGTTTTTATTATATATGAAGCCTTAAGAAAAGGCATGACGGTAGAGGAGCTTTATGAGGTTACTCATATAGGAGAGTGGTTTTTAGGAGAGATGAAAGAGCTGGTTAATTTTGAGGAGAAGATAATTACTGAAGATTGGAAAAGTTTATCTAAGGATAACCTGAGAAAAGCTAAAGAGCTTGGCTTCTCTGACAAATATTTAGCCGCTCTCTTTAACATTAAAGAGATAGAAGTCAGAGAGAGGAGGATCTCTTTAGGTATAGAAGTTCGTTTTGAAGCTGTCCCTGTAAGCGGGATTGAAGATGCAGCCTACTATTATTCGACCTATTCTCAAGGAGAAGATGAAGTCTCTGTTTCAGATAATAAGAAGATTATGATTCTTGGCGGAGGCCCTAATAGGATAGGCCAAGGTATAGAGTTTGACTATACTTGTGTCCATGCTACATTTGCTTTAAAGGACGAAGGCTTTGAAACTATCATGGTCAACTGTAATCCCGAGACCGTTTCTACTGATTATGATACTTCTGATAAGCTGTATTTTGAGCCTTTAACAGTCGAAGATGTTTTAGCTATACACAAAAAAGAGAAGCCTCAAGGTGTTATTGTGCAATTTGGTGGTCAGACGCCGTTAAACATTGCTCAAGAATTAAAAGATTGCGGGGTTAATATATTAGGGACATCTCCTGAGAGTATCCATTTTGCAGAAGATAGAGAACGTTTTAGAAAAAAGATGATAGATTTAAATGTTCTTCAGACCGAGGGCGGCATAGCGCGTTCAGTAGATGAGGCTGTTAAGATAGCTGAAAATATCGGATATCCCCTGATGGTTAGGCCCTCCTTTGTTTTAGGGGGACGGGGTATGGAGATCATATATGAGAAAGAGAGGCTATTAAAATATGCTGAAGAGGCGATAGATATATCACCTGAATACCCAATGCTTATCGATAGATTTCTAGAGAATGCTGTTGAGCTTGAAGTTGATGCTTTATCTGATGGCGAAAATTCTTTCGTTGCATCTATCATGGAACATATTGAATATGCCGGAGTGCACTCTGGTGATTCTGCCTGCGTTATCCCAACCAGAACCATATCTAAAGAACATCTTGATAAAATAGAGGAGTATACAAAGGTAATAGCAAAAGAGCTTAAAGTCGTCGGGTTGATAAATATTCAGTATGCTATCTGTGATAATAAGGTCTATATCTTAGAGGCAAACCCCAGAGCGTCCCGTACAGTACCTCTAGTTTCAAAAATTACCGGAATACCTATAGCAAGGATCGCGACTCTTCTTATGTTGGGTAAAAAGATAAAAGATTTTAAGGAATTGAAAAAGTATGATCTGCCTTATTTTGGAGTCAAAGAGGCAGTATTTCCTTTTAATATGTTCCCCGAAGTTGACCCCGTATTGGGGCCTGAGATGAAAGCAACAGGTGAGGTGATGGGAATATCCGATAGTTTCGGGCTTGCATTTTATAAGGCTCAAGAAGCTGCTGGAACCAAGCTTCCAACCTCAGGGTCTGTTCTATTGACAGTTAAAAATAAAGATAAAGAGTTGCTTCTTCCAATTGCAGAAGGGTTAGATAGATTAGGTTTTAAGATATATGCTACAGAGGGTACAGCTGATTTTCTAGGAGATAATGGACTAGAAGTTTCAAAGGTAAAAAAGTTACACCAGGGCAGGCCTAATGTAGCAGATCTTATTAAAAATAAAGAGCTCCAGCTTATTATAAATACTCCTGTCGGTAAAGAGAGCAAGTATGATGATAGCTATATTAGAATTATGGCTATTCAGAATAAAATCTCTTACATGACTACTATCTCAGCTGCATTGGCTGGAGTAGAAGGGATTGAAGCTGCTAAAGGTAAAGATCTTACAGTTAAGGCTTTGCAGGATTATTATAAAGATAAATAGCAGTTCTTTTATCTTTTTACTCTGATATGAAGCGTTTTACTTTCCATAAACCGGAACTAGTTGTCCCTGCCGGTGACTGGCCATCTTTAATTACGGCTGCCGAGAATGGGGCAGATAGTATTTACTTCGGTATCCAAGGATTAAATATGCGTGAACGCGCCTCCAATTTTAAGATTTCAGATTTAAAAAAGATTATGCGATTGTTGCATCAGAAGAAGGTCAAAGGGTACCTTGCTCTCAATGTTGTAGTTATGAACGATGAGCTAAAAAGAGTAGAAAGAGTTCTGCTAAAGGCTAAGGAGAGCAATGTTGATGCTGTAATAGCATGGGATATGGCCGTTATCTCCTTAGCGAAAAGAATAGGATTAAAGATCCATCTCTCAACTCAAGCCAGTATCTCTAATATTGAAGCAATAAAATATTACAATAGATTAGGTATTAAGAGGGTTGTTTTGGCGCGGGAATGCAGTCTCTCTGATATGAGAAAGATTAAAGTTTTAATAAAAAAAGAAAATTTAGATACTCAAATAGAGACTTTTATCCATGGCGCGATGTGTGTCAGTATATCGGGCAGGTGTTTTTTATCCGAGCATTCTTATGGAGAGTCTGCAAATAGAGGCAGGTGTCTGCAGCCTTGCAGGCGTGAGTTCATTATAAAAGAGAGACAGGGTGATTTAGAGTATATCTTAGGCAAAGACTATATCTTAAGCCCAAAAGATTTATGTACGATAGATTTTATAGATAGCCTAATAAGAGCAGAGATAGATGCCTTTAAGATTGAAGGTAGGATGCGTTCTCCAGAGTATATAAAGATTGTGGTCTCTGTCTATAGGGAGGCTATAGATGCTTTTTATGAAAATAGGCTAAGTGAATCTTTAAAGAGAAGGCTTAAGAAAGAACTTAAGAGTGTATATAATAGAGGATTTTCAGATGGATTTTATTTTAAAAGTCCTGATGGAGATATAAGCAAGCGTTTAGAGCACCTCTATGAGAAGATATACTTGGGTGAGGTTAAAAAGTTTTATCCTAAGATCTCTGTTGCAGAGATATTAGTCCAAGCTGGACCTCTGAAGAAGGATGACGAGTTATTATTTGTAGGTAAAAGTACTCCAGTTCAATTTGTAAAAGCATCTGAGATTCAGCAAGAGCATAAATATGTAACTCGAGTCAAGAAAGGCGAATTAGCTGGAATCAAGGTTCCTTTCAAGGTTAGGTTAGGTGATAAGGTTTATGCTTGGAGAAAAAAATAGATATTGACAGTAAAATTGATAGACTAGAAAATATTATTTAAGATATGGAAGCCTTAAATAGTTTAGGAGTATTGCTTGGAAGACCCTGGTCTTAGGAGTCAATCTTTATCTTACCGTTGCTGGCCTGGGTATATTAAATAGGATTGGCGCGGCAAGTCTGCCTGGCTAGTCTTGGTACTCTTTCTAACCCTTATCATAGGACTTGCTGTTATTATGTATCTCGTTGAGTTTTTTGCAGAAAAAATTCCATATCTTGATTCTGATCTTATTGCTCTTAATATTTCGTATGCCTGAAATGCATTGTAGAATATTTTTATGCAAAAGGTTGTTCAAATGAGAGTTAAGTAATGATGCAAGATAAAATCTAAGTTATTATGATGGAGAAATGTAAACCATTATTACGATAAATTTGATTTATTAAATGTAGATAAGGGTGAAATCTACTTTTTAACCTTTGCTTGATTCAATAAAGATTGTAGTCGAGATATATGACGTGAAGCTTTGTTCTTATGGATAATATTCTTGCTTCCAGCCTGCATTAATCTTTTCTCAAGTTCTTTAAAATATTCTTCAGCCTCTGGCAACTTATTTTTACTTACCAGTTCTCTGAATTTTTTAATCTTAGTCTTGAGCTCTGATTTTACAGTTTTGTTTCCAGCTTCTCTTTTTATGTTTTGCTTTAATCTTTTACAGGCAGACTTTAAATTCGGCATTGTAAAACCTCCAATTTTGGAACAAAATATAGCATATATCATTTCGGTTTGTCAAACAATTTAAATTGGTGTATAAGAATAAACATGTTTAAACAGATATTGAGGAAGTCTTTTACGATTGGAACAGCCACTTTTATCAGCAGGATATTGGGGTTTGTACGAGATGTTTTAATTGCTTTTTTCTTTGGGACTGGTTATGGGGCTCAGGCTTTTGTTGTGGCTTTTCGCCTTCCAAATATTTGGCGCAGCTTTGTTGGGGAGGAGGCGGTTAATGCTGCGGTTGTCCCGGTTTTGTCTGAATATAGAGCTAAGGAGGATTTAGATAATTTTAAGAGTCTATCCAAGTCTCTTATAAAGTCTTCTGCATTTATCTTAATTTTGATTACTGTAGGTGGGGTTTTTTTTGCTCCATTGTTAATTAAGTTAATAGCGCCTGGCTTTATAGCTGATATCCAAAAATATGTTCTTTCCGTTAAATTGACCAGGGTAATATTCCCCTATGTGTTTCTTATAGGGTTAACGGCTATGGTGGCTGGAATTGCAATATCTCAAAGAATATTCTGGAGCTACTCCTGGGCCTCTGCTGCTTTAAATATCTCTATTATATCCAGCATTCTTTTCTTAGGCAGAAGATACGGAGTCTATGCATTAGCTTTTGGAATAATAATAGGCGGCATCATTGAGCTTTTGATGCAGTTTTTTGCTATAAGAGGGAAAGGAATATATAGAGCAAAGGCTAGGATGTTCCATCCAGAGTACGGCAGGATTTGGAAGCTGCTGCTTCCTAGGTTTCTTGGTGCAGGAGTCTATCAAGTCAGTATATTCATAGATACTATCTTAGCCTCTCTTCAATCTATTGTAGGCTCTGGTGCTATTGCAGCTCTATATTATGCTCAGAGATTCGTGCAGCTACCTTTGGCTGTTTTTGCTACCTCTCTTGCAACTGCGGCATTGCCTTTCTTCTCTGCCAGGAGAACAAAAAATGAAAGTGCATCTATAGGAGATAATCTAATTCTCTCTTTAAGGTTTGTAGCCTTTATTATGATACCGGCAACGTTCGGGTTTTTTATTTTGGCAAAAGAGATAATATCTGTTGTTTTTCAACACGGAAGTTTTTCAAGCTATTCCACAGCTATAACATCTAGCGCTTTGAGGTTCTATGCTTTAGGTTTGCTATTTTATGCGGGGATAAAGATCCTCGTTGTTACTTTCTATTCTATGCAGGATACTTTGACGCCAGTTAAGATTTCGATAATATCTTTAGCTATAAATATAGTAGGTAGTGTTGCCTTAATGTTTTCAATGAAAATCTCAGGCCTATGTCTTGCTACCTCTTTTGCTGCAAGTTGCAATTTCACCTTGCTGTTTCTGGCTTTAAATAAAAAGATAAAGTTCTATAATAAAAATTTTATTATAGGCATTCTAAAGATCTTGCTCTGTTCTGTTATTATGGCCGGAACCCTGCTATTTACTAAAAAACTGTTTTTTGAAAACATCTCTTCAGATATCTTGGCTCTTATCTCTCTGATATCACTATCAATATTTGCCTATCTACTTTCAAGCCTTTTTATAAACAACGAAGACTTACGGAAATTTATATGGTGCAGCAAGAAAGAATAGCTAGGCTTCCTGATTCATCCGGAGTCTATATTTTTAAAGATAAGAAAAATGAGATTATCTATATAGGTAAGGCTAAATCAATATTAAAAAGAGTCCGCAGTCATTTTTATTCCAAAAATATTAACTCAAAGGGTGAGAAGTTAATTTCTAGAGTAAGAGATATTGATTTTATTATCACTGCTTCTGAAGCTGAAGCACTATTGCTTGAATCATATCTTATTAAAAAAGAGAAGCCTTTTTACAATATAAGCTTAAGGGATGATAAATCTTACCCTTATCTTAAGATCACGCTTAAAGATGATTTTCCGCGTATCTTGATAACTCGCAATAAGAACAAAGATGGATCGCTTTATCTAGGTCCTTATCCAGATGCTAAGGGATTGAAAATGACTCTTAAAACATTAAGAGAGATTATCTCTTTTAGGAGCTGTAGGAAATTTAATAAGAATGGCTGCCTCTATCTACATATAGGCTTCTGTCCTGGGCCTTGCCTGGAGAAGATAAGCAAAACAGAGTATCGCAGAAATATTTTAATTGCAGTGAAGACTCTTCTTGGAGATAGAGAAGGAGTCATAAAGGATTTAACAGAAGAGATGGATGGCTATGTTAAAAAAAGAGAATACGAGAAAGCTGCTAAATCGCGGGATAGACTGAGGTTTCTGGGGAATAGTTCAGGTATCTTTGGTCTTAGTGGAGGGATTAATGTATTAGAGAATATAAAGAGTATACTGAATCTCCCTAAAGTACCCCGTATTATTGATGCTGTGGATATTTCCAATGTATCTGGTACTTCTGCAGCCGGCGCCGTGATTAGATTTAAAGACGGGGTTAAAGATAGAGAGCTCTATCGCAAATTTAGACTGAAAAAACAGAACTTTATAGATGATTATGAGATGATGGCTGAAGTTGTACTGAGGCGCTATAGAGATCTTTTTAAGAAAAAAGAAGATTTACCCGATCTTATCATGCTTGATGGCGGCAAGGGTCACTTGAATAGAATTGGTGCGATTATTGATAAGGATTTTGAAATAGATATACCTCTGATTGCCTATGCTAAAGGAAGAGATCTTATTCACTCCAGATATAGGAAAATCCCTATTGCTCTGCCTCAGAACTCTTTGGAGAAGAATTTACTTATTAGAATAAGAGATGAGGCTCATAGATTTGCTATTGGATACCATAGAAGTTTAAGAGGGAAGAGAATGAAAGAGACTGCTTTTGAAAATATACCTGGAGTCGGTATATCTAAAGTCAATGCTGTTTTAAGGTATCTCAGTGATTTAGGCTGTTATGAAAATATATCGGTTTCAGATTTAAAAAGAATCAAAGGTATCGGCGATATGCTTGCAGAGAGGATGTATGATTACGTTAAAAAGAGAGGAGCTTAAGAAGTCTCTTAAGAGTTACTGCTAAAGCTATGTCAGGGAATCTCTATCCTTTTAAAGAACTTTTAATCTCAAAGCGTCCAAAATATGTTACACTACTTAGAAGTTACTATGTTTGGAAAAAAGAGTAAAATCCGCTATAATAAAGAAGCGTAAATAAATATTATGATCCATTGGAGGAGATATGAGAGATGAATTAATGCAAAGAGCAGCAGGGCTTAAAGAGAGATTTCAAGAACTGCGAGGTTTTCTTTAACCTGGATAAAAAGAACAACTATATAGCAGAGATAGAAAAAAAGATGTCTCAGCCTGGATTCTGGGATCAGGGCTCCAAAAATACCAGCATTCTTAAAGAGCTAAAAATTCTTAAAGAGAGTGTTGAGGGCTTTAAGTTCCTAGAGAGAGAATTACGAGATTTAGAGGAGTTGATTGGCATATCGACGGATGAGGAGAGCAGCTCCTTGTCTAAAGAGCTGAATAAAGTTGAGTCAGAGATTGATAGGTTGGAGTTTAAGATTTATCTAAGTGAACCCTATGATTCTGGTAATGCTATAATTTCAATCCATGCCGGTGCTGGTGGTACAGAGTCTTGTGATTGGGCTCAGATGTTAATTAGGATGTATTCTAGGTGGGTTGAAAAAAAAGGGTATAAGATAGAGATGCTGGATGTTTTAGAAGGTGAAGAGGCTGGTATTAAAAGGGCTACTTTTATTATAAAAGGCGATTATGTCTATGGTTTTTTAAAATCTGAGAAAGGGGTTCATAGGTTGGTGAGGATATCACCTTTTGATGCAAATAAGCGCAGGCATACTTCTTTTGCATTGGTTGAGTCGCTGCCTGAAGTCGAAGCTGTTGAGGTAGCTATAGATGACAAAGATTTAAGAGTTGATACATTCCGTTCTTCAGGCGCTGGCGGTCAACATGTAAATACAACAGATTCTGCAATACGTATAACACACAATCCAACCGGTGTTGTTGTTGAGTGTCAAAATGAACGTTCTCAGCATAAAAATAAAGCTTCAGCTATGAAGGTTTTAAGGTCTAAAATCTATGATTTAAATAAAGAGAAACAGAAAGAGGAACTTCAGGGGATGCGGGTTAAAGGGGATATAGGCTGGGGGCACCAGATACGGTCCTATGTCTTGCATCCCTATACTATGGTAAAAGACCATAGAACTAATCTAGAGGTTGGTAATGCTCAAGGCGTATTGGATGGTAATATAGACAGCTTCATAGAAGCGTATTTAAAGAAAAGATAAAGGATATAATGCTATGAATTTTATAATGAGAAAGATCGTAGGAACCCAGAATGAAAGGGAGTTAAAAAAACTCAATCCTCTGGTTGATAAAATAGGGTCTTATGAAGATGAAATGCAGGGATTGACTGATGCAGAGCTGCGTCTTAAAACTGATCAATTTAGAGAGAGGCTTTTGGATAGAGAGAGCTTAGACGATATTCTACCCGAGGCTTTTTCAGTTGTAAGAGAAGTTGCAAAAAGAAGGCTGAAAATGAGGCATTTTGATTCCCAGCTTATAGGTGGTGCAGTGCTTCACCAGGGTAAGATTGCTGAGATGGCAACAGGTGAAGGCAAGACTCTCGTTGCGACACTCCCTGCTTATTTAAATGCTTTAAGTTCAAAGGGAGTACATATTGTTACTGTAAATGATTATCTTGCTAAGCGTGATAGGGATTGGATGGGTCCTGTCTATGAATCGTTAGGATTGACTGTAGGTGTTATCGTACACGGACAGAACCATGTTCAGAAAAATACAGCCTACAGTTGCGATGTTACCTATGGCACAAACAATGAGTTTGGGTTCGATTATTTAAGAGATAATATGGTTATATCTTCAGAAGATGTAGCGCAGCGTTCTCATCATTATGCTATAGTGGACGAAGTCGATTCAATACTCGTTGATGAGGCAAGGACTCCGCTTATCATCTCGGGACCTTCTGAGGAGTCAGTAGATAAATATTATCTTGCAGATAAATTAGCTAAACAGCTTCAAGTAAGAGTAATTATTGATGCAAGAAATACCCAGGATGGGTTTACTATAATTAGAACTCAAGATGGACGTGAAGAGAAGATTCCTCGAGATGAGTTTAACGACAGCTGCGATGCTATAGTTGAGGAGAAGAGCAATAATTCTCGCATAACTCAGAAAGGCGAGAAAAAATGTGAAGAGATACTGAAAATAGGTAGCCTTTGGGAGGAGATGCCGGATGCTCATTCTGAACCTTGGGCTCATTATATTAATCAGTCTTTAAGGGCCAGGTCTCTATTTAAGAGAGATACTCATTATGTTGTAAAAGAGGGCCAGGTTTTAATAGTAGATGAATTTACAGGTCGTCTTATGCCTGGGCGCCGCTGGTCTGATGGCTTGCATCAAGCGATTGAGGCTAAAGAATCTCTTAAGATAGAACAGGAGAATCAGACTCTTGCGACTGTATCATTTCAAAATTATTTTAGAATGTATCAGAAGCTTTCTGGCATGACAGGGACGGCGGCTACAGAGGCTCCGGAGTTTAATAAGATATATAATTTAGACGTTATTGTTGTGCCTACCAATAAGCCTTTAAGAAGATCGCAGAATCTTGATGTTATCTATAAAAGCCAGAGAGAGAAGTTTAATGCAGTTGTCGATGATATCAGTCAGATGCATGAAGCGGGCAGACCCGTGCTTGTGGGAACAACATCTATAGAGAAATCTGAGATTATAAGTGAATTATTAAAAAGAAAAAATGTGACTCACAATGTTCTTAATGCTAAATATCATGAGAAAGAGGCTGAGATTATTGCTCAGGCAGGAAGACTTAAGGCAGTGACTATAGCGACAAATATGGCTGGTCGTGGAACAGATATTCTTTTAGGTGGTAACCCGGAATTTTTGGCAAAGACTAAATTAAGCCAAGATGGCAGGAATAGCGATGATATCACTAAAGAGGAGTCTGAAAGAGTAGCCCAAGAAACCGCATCTTTAGTGGAGGATGAGCATAAAAAAGTAATCGAACTGGGGGGCCTTCATATTATAGGAACAGAGCGTCACGAATCAAGGCGTATTGATAATCAGCTTAGAGGACGTTCTGGTCGTCAAGGGGACCCTGGCTCTTCAAAATTTTATCTATCACTAGAGGATGATCTAATGCGTATTTTTGGTTCTGAAAGAATTGCTATGATTATGGATAGGTTAGGAATTGAAGATGGCGAGAAGATAGAGCACGGTTTAATTACCAAGGCTATAGGTACGGCACAGAAAAGAGTTGAAGGCTTTAATTTCGAGATCAGGAAGCACCTCCTAGATTATGATGATGTAATGAACAAACAGCGTCAGGCGATATATGGCGAGCGCAGAAACGTGCTGTTTAATGAAAATTTAAAGGAACATATCTATGAAATAATAGATGAGGTCCTAGAATATCAGATAGAGATTTATATTTCCGAAGCCGAGTTGGCTGATAATTATGATTGGGATGGGATCTCTAAGTGGCTATTAGATAAATTTAGGATTCAAATTGCAGGAGATAGGATTAAAGATGAATCTTTAGAGGGCGAGAGAGAGCATAAAAGCAACTGGCATAGAATCGTAACCAGCTGTTTTGAATATCTGAGCGCCAAAATGAAAGAGATTTATCAAGATAGGGAGAGAGAGCTGGGAGAGGATGAGATAAGAAAATTAGAGAAGATGATATTCTTGCATGTTATAGATATGAGGTGGAAGCAGCACCTTTATGGTTTGGATTATTTGAGAGAGGGTATAGGTCTTAGAGCTTACGGTCAGAGAGATCCGCTGGTTGAATATAGAAATGAATCTTACATGATGTTTCAAGAGATGGCTTCAAGGATCAAGCTCGATGTTGTTGAGTATCTATTCAAATTCCATCCCAGGTTTAGAATGGCTTCAGGCGGTTTGATTGAAAAAGCTGCCCAGGACTACAAACATGAGGAGGTCAACCAGTTTCAGTCTTTAAAAAAGATGAAGGCTGAGTCTGAAGATCCAACTCGTTTGACGCCGCATGAGAAGTTAGGGGTAGATAGACATCAGACCTATACCAGAGATAGCAAAAAAGTAGGCAGAAATGATCCTTGCCCTTGCAGTAGCGGTAAGAAGTATAAAAAATGTTGTTATCCAAAGTATGGATGAAAATTTTTTTAGCTGTTCTGTTCTCCGCGTTATTGACAGCGGCCGGTTTTTATTGGTTCGATCTGTTTTTGCTTTTCTCTCTTGCTCCTTTAATCTATGCTGGGGTAAGCACAGCATCTTTTAAGAGAAAATTTTTATTAGGATATTTCTGGGGCATTATAGTCTTTAGTTTTTTATCTTATTGGGTTACTCATGTAGCCTTCCTTGGGTTCTTATCGGCAATCCTTTATCTCTCTTTATAC